>CAUUKU010000001.1:0-77981 GCA_963545665.1 uncultured Campylobacter sp.
TGGTGGGCTCGGAGTTGCGCAGACCCGCCCGGGGGGGGGGCGCCCCGCTAACTCTGAGCGCCGCCCCCTTACTGGTCATGTATGGCGCACAACGTAAATATGCATAAATTTTTTGGAATTTAACTGATAAATTTACAACTTAAATTTAAAGCGTCGCTTTACCTCATAAAATTCCGTTTAAATTTTAGCTCGTGATATCGTAATCTTGGTGCGGGAAGGAGGCCCCAATTGCGAGGTCACATTTCTCGCAGAGGCGGCGCTGTCCCACAGTACCGCATTGCTCTGCTCGCCCACAAGCCCCGCCCATCCCCCTACGATGCTTTAAGTGGTGCGAGCCTTACGGCTCGCGTTAAATTTTAATAGGGGTTGAATTACGGCATGCTAAATTTTAAAATTTAGCCGAAACTTACAGCTCACAAAATTTTAAAATTCCAAGCGCAAAAGAATTTTGAAATTCCAAATACGATAAAATTTAAGCGACGGCGGAATTTTAGAATTCTGATCGGCAGCAGAATTTCAAAATTCCGTAAATTTGAGCGAAATTCTGAAATTTCGTAAATTTAAAACGATTGAATAAGGAGGCTTCATTGAACCCGATTACCGAAAAGCGCAGCGTTTCGGGCTATTACTACGTCGAGGATCGCGAGTATGTGTACTTCGTGACGGATGCGCCGCGCGAGCAAAACTACCGCTTTATTTTTGATTCGGGCGCGATCTATTCGCAAAATGACGCGGACGGCGAGGTGCGGCCCAGCAGCGAAGCGGAGTTTTTCGCGATCGTCAAAAAGATCCTAGCGCAATATCGCGATAAAATTTTAGAGCACTCCGCAGAGCTTGAAAATTACGAAAAGATCTACACGAGACGCGGCGATTTTTCAAAATTTATGAAAAGGCACTCGGCTTTGAAATACGAAATCCGCAAATTTCAAAACAAAATTTCGCATTTCTACGAGGCGCTGCTCATCTGCGTAAACGAGCAGCCGGCGCTTAAAAAGCGACTGAAAAACTACGCCTACGAAGCGGGCGTTTTCAAGGGCGTGATGAGCGAATACGCCGTCAGGATCGAGGATATCTATCAATTCATACAAGGCCTCAAAAACGACAAAATCAGCCGCAACATCTACATTCTCACGATCATCTCGTCGCTGCTGCTGCCGCTAAATTTCATAACGAGCTTTTTCGGGATGAACACGACGGGGCTGTTTTTAGGCGACTCGGCGCACGGCACGCTCATCGTGACGCTTGCGATGTGCGCGATTTTCGCAGCGATGCTCGGCTTTTTTATGCTCTATGCCAAAAAGCGAAACTAAAGCGGAGGGATAAAATTTGAATAAAAACGAACTGAAAAATTCCCTAAGCGGATACCTCGGCAGGGAGATTGCGGGCGATTTTAGAGTGCTTAAAGAGCACGAGATCGCGCTCTGCAACGATGCGGCAAAATTCCCTTTCGAGGGCGATAGCGGGCTGCTGCGCGAGTTTTGTATCTTTGCAGACGGCGGCTGCGGCGATCTTTGGCTGCTAAGCTCTAGCGGCGAGATCGCATTTTACGACCATGATTTGGAGTTTTTGTCCGAGGCAAATTTGAAAAAATTGGATCTAAATCTTGCGGGCTGGCTAAAGATTGCCGAGCTTTTTTGCAAATTTGAAACCCTTGGCGACCCGAGCGCCGCGCAAAAGGCGGAGTTTAAGCAAAGCGTAGCTAAAATTTGCCCGCAAATTTTAGAAATTTGGGAAATTTAGGCGCTATTTGCGGCGCCTAAATTTAATCGCAAAAGCGCAAAATAGGAGTAGCGATGAAATTTATATCATATTACGACTCGCCGCTTGGCAAAATCACGCTCGCGGGCGATGAGGCGGGACTTTGCGGGCTGTGGTTCGAGGGCGAGAAATACTACGCGCACGCTCTTACGGCAAGCGGTGCGGATAAAAAGCGTATCGCGTCCGATCTGCTCGCAAAAGAGCAGCGCGCCACAAGCGAAACACAGCACGATTTCGCGGCATTAAAAAAGAGTGATATTGCAGCAAAAGCGACAAACAACGCAGATGAAAAGTACAACACGCGTGATTTTGCGGCTCAAGGTGCGGACGTAAAATCTCACGTGACCGATCTTTCGGCGCAAAGCGCGGGTGAAAAATTTTGCGAAAATGAGCAAGGCGCGTGCCCCAAGGAGAAAAACCTAGCTGTTTTCGATCAAACTAGGCGCTGGCTCGATCTGTATTTTAGCGGACGCGAGCCGGGTTTTACGCCCGCTCTAAATCCCGTGGGCTCGGCGTTTAGGCGCGCCGTGTGGGAGATTTTGCTTAAAATTCCTTACGGCAAAACCACGACCTACGGGCAGATCGCGCGCGAAATCGCCGCGGCGCGCGGGCTAGCGAAGATGTCTGCGCAAGCCGTGGGCGGCGCCGTAGGGCACAACGAAATCTCGATCATCATCCCCTGCCACCGCGTCATAGGCGCGCACGGCAGCCTCACGGGCTACGCGGGCGGCATCGATAGAAAAATAAAGCTGCTACAGCTAGAAGGCGTCGATATGCGAGGGCTTTTCACGCCCTCAAATAGCACTGCGCCGTAAGAATACAATTTAAGCGGCCGGTAGCGCGCTCAAGGCCCAAAAAAAAGCTAGCCGGATAGCAAAGCCGCGCAAGATGGGGCTTGTGCCAAAAGGACGATAAGCGTTGCGAGCCGTATCGTCAAATGAGCCTAGCTACGCCGCCGAAACGGCGCCCCGCCCGAAGCTCAAATCGGCGCACCGCAAAACGTCCCGCACCGGTGCGCTCAAGGAGCGGATTGAGCAAAATTTAAAATTTCGCCCCTTTTTCTCCGCTTCCAGCAAAAGCCGCATCGATTTAAAATTTTAACGCGCCGAGGACGGACATATTCGCCGCCAGATCGGCCGCTGCAAAATTTGCGATAACCAAAATCTATAAGCGGTGCCGAAACGGGCGCGAAAGCCTGCAGTGAAAAAACTAATAGGCGGCGTCGCGCTTGCTTCTTAAAACTGCGGCGGGCTGATTGCCGAAGAGTCGCTTAGTGCAGCGTTTTAAGCCGCCGCGTAAAAAAGATGAATTTTATCTTTTCGCATGATGATTTGCGCCGCATCTACAAACAAATGAAGCTCGCAGGCTCTTGGCGGTCGGTGGCGCTGCCACTACGCCGCTTAAACCTGCGCGGATATAAAATTTTATAAATTAAAATTCCATGCCGCGGACAATTCAAAATTTCGCGCTTCGAATGATCCGTAAATTCCGCACCGCACAGGGGCAATAAAATTCCATGCCTAACACTCCCAGCGGTGTTTTTTCATATCGACGCGCTCGCCTCTAAATTCCACGCCTTCGGCCTCTAGCAGTTCGCGCTGAGCCGCAAAGCTCGCCGCCAAGGCGCCCGCATGATTTACGACGCGGTGACACGGGTAGTCGCCGTAGAGCTCCGCCTGCGAGAGCACGCGCCCCACGAGCCGAGAGTGAGCGGGCAGCCCGATCAGGCGCGCGATCTGTCCGTAGCTAGCGACCCTGCCCGCGGGGATCTCCTCCACGACCGATAAAATTTCATAGATCAAATTTTGCGTCAAAACCATGGCGCGATTATACTCTTTTGCGTTTAAATTTAGGCGAAATCTCGCTAAATTTAACCTCATGCCGGCGCCGTAAATTTCATTAAATTTAGCCGCGCTTTTAAAATTTTACGACGCAGTGCCTCGCCTAATTTCGAAATTTAATAGCTTTAAAATTTTACCTTGCCGAGGCCTTTTGGCGAGCGAAATTTAAACCGAATATTCAGCCCCTCTTTATATGTAAAGGAATATAATTTCAAAATAGATATCAACTTTGATTAAAGGAGAAAAGATGCAAAATCAAAGACGAGACCTACTAAAGGTAGCCGCTTTGGCGGCGGGCGCTGCAATGCTCGGTACGAGCGAACTAGCTGCGAGCGAAAAGGCGTTTAAGCTCTCAAAGCGCGATCATAGCAAGCAAAGAGCGCTACTGCTCTCAAGCTCGGGCTACAAAGACACGAAGTATCTATCGCACGCGGTGTCGTGGATCGGTAAATTTGCGCAGGAGAACAACCTCGCGGGCAAAAAGATCGTTTTCATCCCTTACGCAAGCCTTCGCAGGAGCTACGACGAATATGAAAAGCGCGTCAAAGAGGCGCTTGCGAGCTTAAATTTAAACATAGTCGGCGTCCACCACGCTAAAAATGCCGCGAAGGAGGTCGCGAGCGCGGATTGCATATTCGTAGGCGGCGGCAACACCTTCAAGCTCGTGCACGATATGTACGAAAACGAGCTCATTGCTCTGATTAGCAAAATGGTCGAGGACGGCACGCCGTATATCGGCTGGAGCGCGGGCTCGAACGTCGCGGGCGCTACGATGATGACGACAAACGATATGCCGATCATCGAGCCCGAGTCGTTCAATACCTTCAACATCTTCCCGCACCAGATCAATCCGCACTTCATCTCGGGCAAGCCTGTGGGGCACAACGGCGAGAGCAGAGAGGAGAGGCTGGAGGAATTTTTGATCGCCAATCAAAAAACGACCGTTTATGCGATGCCGGAGGGTACGGCGTTTTGGCTTGAGGGCGAGAAGGCGACCGTGCTAGGGCCCGCCGCGGTGCTAAAGATGAACTACAACAAAAAGGTCGAATTGATCGAGCCGGGAAGCTCGTTTAAGTATTGATCGTACCCGCTCAAATTTAACCGAGAGGTGTGCCTGATCACGCCTTTCGTTTGAATACGCGAATCGATTAAATTTTTAATTGCGGCGCTCGGCTAAATTCGGGCGCCGCTTTTTAAATTTACGAGGCAAAGCGCGCTACTTATGCGGACGTGCGATCAAAAGATAAACATCAATTTAAAGCGGCGTGTGATCGCCGAAGCCATAAAAAGTAAAATTTAAAACGTAGATAAAATGCCCCGCGTCCGCCTTCTTATGCCGCTCGGCGATTTTATTCCGTATATCGCGGATATCCTTGCCGGCTGCGGCGGGACGGTATATTTGCAAAAAAGCGGCGGCGCTTATAGTGCCGTAAAAATCGATGCGGGCGGCCGCCGAAACTTAAGCGATCGGAAGCAAAGTTTCAAATTTTTTATCTCGTCCGAATCGCCGCAAGAGCCCGAATTGCCTGCAAAGGTATTTTACGACGATATGTATCGAAGCATCACGAAGGCACGAGCGAGCAGAGACGCAAGAAGCCGTAGAGATGATCGCGCTGCGACTCGTCGCAAAAAATCCGGGCGCGGCTATTCGGAAAATTTTCTCCGCGATCAAAAATAAACTAGAAAACGACGAAGCGATCGGTCGCGGGCTTAGCTGCGGCGCTTCTTTTTACAAAGATTATTTTTACGCGAAGCGCTGCGTGGACGGTAAAATTTTGAAATTTGATCTGAACAACAACAAACTGCCGAATATTACGACGCCGTAAACGGGCGGCATCGATAGCGCGAGCAAAGGGCGGCGTCTACGCAAAAAAGGCGCCGCTTGGATCACGCGCGCTTTTAGAATTTAATCGTTTTCCCGCTTAAACGGCTTGGTTATGCAAGAAAAGGCGATCGCTCGCGCAAGGGCGTCCATGTAAGCAAAAATCGCCCGCCGCATCGTAAGCCGCGCGATCTCAAAGCCGCCTTTGTCGCCTAGTCTTAGCGCGTCGCTTACACAAAGCAGATTTTGAAGCGGTGCGTGGAGACGGCACCCTATCGGGACACAAAAGTATCGTATCGGCCGTGCATGTTGCCGATGAAGAATTTTATCTTCACGATCGTCTAGCGTTTCTTTACCTATCTTAAATTCGGTTGAAATTTAGCTTTTTATAAATCTAATCGCGCCCGCAATCAATATAAGTGTGCAAAAATCCAAACATCGGTGCCTAAAAATCATAATTTTATATATTTTGTTGTTATTTGTACCTTATAATTACATATGTTTAGAAAATTAATTTTTATAATTCAAGGAGGTTTAATAAATAACGCAGACGACTTCGAATTCGGTCATAGGCTTAGTTGAGAGTATCTTTAACGCAACATCAAAGACGAGATAAGCAAATTTATTTCAAGGAGAAACAATGAAAAGACGAAATTTTTTAAAGCTAGGCGCGCTAGCTAGCGCTAGTTTGCAAGCCAGCAGGATAGAGGGCGTCACCCAAACGCTTTTTGACCAGAAAAGAGTTTTTTGCGCGAACAGATTCGGTCCGTTTTACGCAAACGTAGTCAGCGGACAGATAACCAGCATAGATCCTTTTGAGGCGGACAAATTCCCGAGCACTTTAAACAATGCCGTCGCAGATTGCGTCCAAAACGAGAGTAGAGCGCTGTATCCTTGCGTAAGGAAGAGCTACTTGGAGAAAAAGGGGCCGAATAAACCCGAGCTTAGAGGCGAGGAGGAATTCGTAAGAGTTAGCTGGGATACGGCGCTTGATCTAGCCGCAAAAGCCCTAAAAGAAAATTTTGACAAATACGGCTCCGAGAGCATCTACGGCGAGTGCTACTGGTGGGGCGGCAGCGGTAAGGTCAGGCGTCACCCAAACGCTTTTTGACCAGAAAAGAGTTTTTTGCGCGAACAGATTCGGTCCGTTTTACGCAAACGTAGTCAGCGGACAGATAACCAGCATAGATCCTTTTGAGGCGGACAAATTCCCGAGCACTTTAAACAATGCCGTCGCAGATTGCGTCCAAAACGAGAGTAGAGCGCTGTATCCTTGCGTAAGGAAGAGCTACTTGGAGAAAAAGGGGCCGAATAAACCCGAGCTTAGAGGCGAGGAGGAATTCGTAAGAGTTAGCTGGGATACGGCGCTTGATCTAGCCGCAAAAGCCCTAAAAGAAAATTTTGACAAATACGGCTCCGAGAGCATCTACGGCGAGTGCTACTGGTGGGGCGGCAGCGGTAAGGTCAGCTGGGGCAGAGCGACGACGAGAAGGATGCTAACGATACTAGGCGGCTTCGTCTCAGAAGACGGCAACTACTCCTACGGCGCAGGACACGTTATCATGCCTCACGTTATCGGGGTCGTTGAACCGAATGAAGCTCCGACGAAATGGGAAGCGATACTAAGGTCGGCTAAAACGATAGTGTTTTGGGGAAGTAATCCTCTAACTACCAATGAAATAGGCATAGGCGTTCCTACTCACGAGGGCTATGATGTATATGCCAAGCTAAAAGAGACGAATGCAAACGACGAGAAGAAAATTTACGCCGTAGATACCTATAAAAACGATACGATTAGATATCTAAACTCAGACTTTATAGGCGTGGTGCCGGGGACGGATACGGCTATGATGATAGGCATGTGCCACTATTTATACGAAAATAATCTATACGACGAAGCCTTTATAAAAAAATACACGGTCGGATTTAATAAATTTAAAGATTATTTCCTGGGCGTTAACGACAATGTAGTTAAAAATTTAGACTGGGCTAGCAAAATTTGCGGCGTAAGCGCCAAAAAGCTAGAGGAGCTATGCGTGTCGCTAGCCAAAAACGAGTCTTTGATAATAAGCGGTTTTGCTATCCAGAGGCAAGATCACGGAGAGCAATCGTATTGGATGCTCATCACTCTAGCCTCTATGCTAGGACACATAGGCAAAGAAGGCTGCGGCTTCATGACTTGCGATCAGGGGCATACGACCAGCACGGATAGATTTAAAGCGCCCGTCTTAAAGGGGTTAAGCTCGATCCCTAGCGAAAAATACACTACGGAAGATAGCCCTTGGGTAAAAAATAAAGGCTACGTCATACCGAATAGCAGGATAATAGATGCGCTGCTAAATCCGGGCCAAGAGATGCAAAGAAACGGCGAAATTTATAAACTTCCGCGTATGAGAGTTTCTGTAAGCGCCAGCGGCTCGATATTTACGAGGCATCAGGAGCTAAACCGCGCGGTACAAGCGTGGAAAAAGCTAGATACCGTAATAACCATGGAGCCTTATTGGACTAGCGGAGCCAAGCTTAGCGACATAGTCCTGCCCGCAGCTATCGAGCCCGAGAGAAACGACATAGAGCAGTCAAATGCTACGGGCGAGTATATCTTTGCCATAAAGCAAGCCGTTCAGCCTATGGGCGAGAGTAGGAGCGATTTTGAAATTTGCAAAGGAATTTGCAAGAGATGGGGCATGGAAGAGGTATTTACCGAGGGCAAGACGGAGATGGAGTGGATAAAAGAAATTTTTGCCGACGCCATGGATCAAGCCAAAGCGCTCGGATACGATAATCTGCCTACGTTCGATGAGTTTTGGGAAAGAGGATACGTAAAATTCGATAAAAAAGACGAAGAGAAAAAATACTACACTAGATTTGCGAATTTTAGGGAAAATCCAAATAAATTTAGACTTGGAACGCCGTCGGGAAAGATCGAAATTTATTCGCCCGTCATCGCAAAAATGAAATACGACGACTGCTTAGGGCATCCGGCGTGGTTTGAGCCTACCGAGTGGCTTGGCGATAAAGAAAAAACCAAAAAATATCCTCTCGCGCTAAATACTCCGCACTCTCGCTTCAGGCTGCACTCTCAGCTAGACAATTCTATAGTCAGAAACTACTCCAAGATAAACGGCAGAGAGCCGATATTTATCAGCCAAAGCGCAGCCGAAAAGCGCGATATCGTCACGGGAGACGTGGTTAGGGTATTTAACGACAGGGGTGAAATTTTATGCGGCGCGATAGTAAGCGACAAGACCCAAGACGACGTCGTCATCGTGTGCGAGGGCGCATGGTACGATCCTGAAGTCTACGGCAAAAAGAGCCTGTGCCAGCACGGATGCGTAAACGTGCTCACAAAAGACAAAGGCACGAGCAAGCTAGCGCAAAGCAACATCGCGCATACGAACTTAGTCCAGGTCGAAAAATACAAAGGCGCGATAAGGCCTATCAGGGCGTTTTCAAAGCCAAAAATCATAGGCGCTTAAATTTGCGGCGGGGTTTAGGCTCCGCCGTTTTAAATTTTACCCTCGCCCGCGGCGGTCTTTGTCAAAAGCTTGCCTAGGCCGGCTTTTTCATTCTCTAAATTTTTTGAAATTTCATCCGCGCCTGCTTCACTTGGATCTTGAAATTTAACGCTTCCAAATCAAAATACGCCGCCTTGCCGCTATCGCTGATTTAGGCAACGCGGCTCGTTGAGAAATGCCGATTTGCCGCGCGGGCGCCGACTTGTCGGCACATTCGCAGATTATTTGCCTTATCGTCATTTTGATTTGCGTTGCCGCTCGGGCGCGCAAGTAGCCGAGCTAAATTCCGCCGCCTCAATATGCAAAATGATGGCGCCGCTTATTTGCAAAGTATCTCGCCGCGGCGCTACGGCCGCACGTCTCGTAGGTGCGGCGCGATACGGGCGGGATTTACTCGCGCCGAGATTAAAACGGCGCGCCGTCCTTGCCGAAACAGCGCCCGCCATCTCGCAAGCCGCGGACTGATGCACCGCTTCCTAAGAGGGCTTATGACGGCTCATTTGAGCGAATCTGTCGTTGCAACTACTCTGCGCGCCCAAGCTAGGCGGCATCGACAAATTTTAAAAACAGACAATGCGAGCGGCGGGTCTAAATTGCAACGCGACTTTAAATTTATGCGGTCTCAAGGGCTTGCGGCGTAGAATTTTAACTCCAAACGGCGCGCGTGAATTTAAAAAATTTGCCTCTGAAATTTAGCAAAATCGTTCGCTTATAAAATTCACCGTTAAAATTTTTCAAAGCAGCGGCTTTAAATTTAGCGGCGCGCGATTTTACGGATCCGCTCACAGATCTGCCGCGCAAATTTAGTAAAATTTTACGATCTCGCCGCCCCTATAGAGCTCAAAAACCCTATCCGATACGTAAATTTTAAATGTGTAGCCGCCCGCTTTCACCTCCCGTCGCGGCGCTAGCTTTTTGATAAATCTTACCAGCCTTTCATAAAATTTTATAAAATTTTCGCCCTTTTTGACGAGCTCGCCCGCCTCGTCGTAATAATCGCTCATCATATAAACTCTACCGCTTCTTGCTTTTTTATCCGGCAAATTTACGACGCCGCCGTCAAATTCGATGATCTCGAACCTCGAAACGCTGCAGTGATCAAATTCGCGGCCCATGTGTTTATTAAAAACTCGCTCGATCTTTGGCGGCGCAAAACCATCCTTCGTAAAATGGCATTTCAGCCAGCCGTTTTGCGCGCTTCTAAATTTATCAAAATCGTCGCTAAAAACGATCTCTCCGCTTTGATCAAACATAAATTTCCCGCCCTCGCGCTTGATAAAATCTAAAATTTCAAGCTCGGTTTGCCTATCGACGTAAAAATTTATCTGCCGTCCCATTCGCCGCTCCCGCATTAAATTTGCCGAATTTTACCATAATTCGGCCGCCTACTTGCGGCGCGAACGATCCTTTTTAATTCGCTCATTACGGATACGGGCGAGCTTGCGCGGCGCCGTATAAATTCGTAGCACAGCGTGAAATTTCCGCCCGATTTGCAAAGCTCGGTTTGAGCTTAAATTTAAAAATCCGTCCCGCTGCCATAAGCTGAAATTTTGCGCGATTGTTTTAAAATACGTTTAAAATTTTAAGGAGAGCTCATGGCATTTTCAGATTTTTTCAAAAAAGGCGGCAAAAATAGCGTAAACGCCGCAAAGATCGGCAAGACCGCGCAGGAGCGCAAGGATATAAGCATCGAAATTTTAAAATCGCAGGGCGTGCCGTATATCGATCATCTGCCACTGCGATACGAGACGAGCGAGGTTTCCCCGCGCGAAAAGGACGAGGTCATCGCCCGCGCGATCTGCTCTTACGCTGCGATAATGTGCGCCTGCTCGATCAGAGACGAGGGCAAGCTCGTGGATGAGGATAAGCAGGGCGTGCGGGGCTTTCTAGATAACCGCTACGGCTGCATAGACAAACTCACGCGTATGGAGCGCCGCGTCGTGCAGGGCGAGGCGAGCCGCGACGAGGCCGTGAATATGGGCTGGAAATACGAGTCGCTGTGGGCGCTGATGTGGGCCATGGGGCTCGTGGATGAGCTTAGCTTTCCGAGCGAGATCTGCGACTGCGCCTTTGTGATGGACACCTTTAGCGGCGGTGATTTTTCAGCGCGCGTGAAGCTACGCGGCACGGATGAAATCCTGCAGGCGCTCGATCTTATCTACCGCTATCACTGGGCGTGCGTCAATGCCCGCGTGCACGGCTCAGACTGCGCGGGGCTCGACGAAGAGGTCGTGATGGAGAGGCGCGGCGGGCTAGAGTGGCTGTGCTGCAAGGGTGCGGAGAACGATAATCTGACGGATGAGTATAATGCGTGGGATTATCCGGACTTGAACACTTAGCAACCCTTTTTTCCTTTATACGTCGTTGGAAATTTCGCCGAATTTCAGTCACGTATAATATACGCTCCTTCATTCGGCTCATTTCCGCCTCGTCTAAAGAAAAAATACCGCGCCTTATCTCGCGAGCGTCTTTAAATGAGTTTGAAATTTTAAGTCCGCAATAGGCTATATGCCTTATCTTGACTTAAAATTTCTGCACAACATTTAAATCCATCTCGCGATACTGCCGCTCTTGTATTCTTTAACTCAAATTTAAACCAGCCTGCGCTTAAAAATTAAATTTCGCCTCGTTTAAGCGAAAAATACTTCGCCTTATCTTTGTGCGCGTTGTCTCACTTCGCTATACGTCGTTCCGTCTAAAATTTGCTCGGTTGCATATTTACATACACGCTCCGCCCGCAAATTTCATCCGCGCCTCGTCTAGCCCGCGACACTGCCGCCTGTGTTTTTGCGCTAAAATTTAACCCCGATCGCGCGCTGTTTTTTCTAAATCCAAAATATTTGCCGACGGATCGAAAAGCATACCGAATGTGAAAAATTTATGAATTGATTGGGGATAGAATTTTAAAATTCTGTTGCAAACTACACAAAGCGGATCACGGTCGCAGATCCGCTGAAATTTCAGACGCGACCTGCTAAATTTCAGGGCGCCGCGGAATTTTAGAATTTAAAGTTGCGGGCGAGCAAGGCGCCCGTCCGCGTATTTTAAGCCCGCTAAATTTAAGCAGGCAACGTCTGCGCCGCAGACCTAGAAATTGCATCAGCCCTGCGTCGCAGCGCTTCCGCTCGCAAACGCCGCCGCATTCAGCGCCGCGTCGTAATCGGGCTCATCTGCGATGTCGCCCGTGATCTGCTTGTAGGCGATCTTGCCTGCGGTGTCCACGACGAAAACCGCGCGACACGTTAGCCCCGCGAGCGCACCGTCCGCAATCAGCACGCCGTATGCGCGCGCAAACTCTTTATCGCGAAAATCGCTTAGGGCGCGTAAATTTTTGATCCCTTCGGTCGAGCAGAATCTGCCCGCGGCAAACGGCAGATCCATCGAGACCACGAAAACCTCGGTATTTTTTATACTCGCGGCGCGCTCGTTAAATTTGCGCGTCTCAGTCGCGCACACGTTCGTATCCAGCGACGGCACGGCGATGATGACCTGCGCCTTGCCCGTGCCGCCGCCTACTTTGACCTCGCTAAGATCGGGCGCGACTAGGCTGAGCTCGGGCGCCTTATCTCCAAGCTTAAGCTCGCTGCCCGAAAGGCTAACGCTTACGCCTTGTAATTTGGTTTGTTGCATGATTTTCCTTTGTTTTGAAATATTAAAAACGGGCGCATTATAGCCCGCGAAAGCAAACGCCTGCTAAATCCGAAAACAAGCGAACTCGGGCGCCGGCTCGGTCGATATGATCGGCGCGTAGATCGCTCTGCGAAGATGAAATTTTACGGCATAAAGCGGCGGCTCAATTAAGCGCCGCCTGCAGAAAATACTGCGACTTACATAAAACACTGATGATCGCGATCCGATATAGGTCTATGATAGTTGCGCTCCGCCTTAAGGCTGTGCCGAAGGTAAAATTTTATCCTACTTGCGATCCAGCTTGCTGTGTAATTTTATCGGTGAAGAAAAATCAAAGTGCGATAGCGACACGCGCGCTTTTTCTGTGTGAGAATAAATCTCTAGTAAAACGATAGGCGCGGCATCATGAGCGCGTTTTAAGTTATGCTTTGGATTTTTAAATTTGATTGAAATTTTTTGATCCAAATTTGCGACCGGCAGGAGTTAAACTTATGAATTGAAATTTTATTTGAAGCTAGGGTGCGAGTTAAAATTTCGGCTCGTAAAGCCAGTTAAATTTAAGCGCCGCTTTAAAAATTTAAGAAGCGTCCCCCTGGGGGGGGTTGGCGATAAAGCTATCGCCGCACCCTAGCGCCCGTTAAGCTTAGCCGTTGCGCTTTTTGATGATCTCTTCGCCGACGTTCTTAGGAACCTCGTCGTAGTGATCAAATTCCATCGAATAGGTCGCGCGACCCTGCGTCTGAGAGCGCAGATCGGTCGAGTAACCGAACATCTCCGAAAGCGGGCAAAACGCGTCGATGATCTTATTACCGCCGCGCTCGCTCATGTTATTGACCTGTCCGCGGCGCTTGTTTAGATCGCCGATGACGTCGCCCATATACTCCTCGGGGGTTTCTACCTCGACCTTCATCATAGGCTCCAAGATCACGGCGCCCGCTTTTCTAGCGCCCTCTTTAAAGCCCATAGAAGCGGCGAGTTTAAACGCCATTTCGGAGCTGTCGACTTCGTGGTAGCTTCCGTCATAGACCGTTACGCGCACGTCTTCAACAGGATAGCCCGCCAAAACGCCGTTTTGCAGCGCCTCTTGGCAACCTTTATCGACTGCGGGGATGTATTCTTTAGGGATCGCGCCGCCCTTGATATCGTTTACGAACTCATATCCGGTGCCCGGCTCCAAAGGCTCTAGGCGCAAAAATACGTGACCGTATTGACCGCGACCACCCGATTGTTTGGCGTATTTGTACTCCTGCTCGACCTTTTTGCGGATAGTCTCGCGATATGCGACCTGCGGCTGTCCGACCTCGGCCTCGACTTTAAATTCTCTAAGCATTCTATCTACGATGATCTCGAGGTGCAGCTCGCCCATTCCCGAAATGATCGTCTGTCCGCTCTCTTCGTCGGTCGCGACCCTAAAGCTCGGATCTTCTTGCGCCAATTTTTGAAGCGCGATACCCATTTTCTCTTGATCGGCTTTGGTTTTAGGCTCTACCGCTACGCTGATAACGGGATCGGGAAATTCCATACGCTCTAAAATTACTTTATCTTTTTCGCCGGCTAGAGTATCGCCCGTAAGAGTGTCTTTCAGACCCACGACGGCGCCGATCTCGCCCGCATAAAGCTCTTTGATCTCTTCGCGTTTATTCGAGTGCATCCTTAACAAGCGTCCGATACGCTCTTTCTTGCCCTTACCGGTATTTACGACGTAGCTGCCGCTTTCTAAAACGCCGCGATATACGCGCACGAAAGTAAGCTGGCCTACGAAAGGATCGGTCATAATCTTAAATCCAAGACCCGCAAACTCGCCCTCGTCGGTAGAGTTTACGTGAACCTCGCTGCCGTCCTCATACTGGCCCTTAATCGCAGGCACTTCATCAGGCGCGGGCAGGTATTCTACGACCGCGTCTAGTAGAGGCTGAACGCCCTTGTTTTTAAATGCGGTACCGCATAGCATAGGGAAAAAGCTCAAACTCAAGCAGCCTTTTTTGATACCCTTTTTGATCTCTTCGACGCTTAGCTCTTCGCCGTTAAAATACTTCTCCATCAAGGCTTCGTCGGTTTCAGCTACCGCTTCGATCATCTTGTCGCGATACTCTTGCGCTTTTTCTCGTAGCTCGACAGGAATTTCACCGGCCTCCGGAGCCGAAGGGCCCTTGCTATCGTCCCAAGTGAGCGCTTTCATGCTAACTAGATCGATAACGCCTTTGAAATCGTCCTCGGCGCCGATCGGAATTTGAATAGGAACGGGGTTAGCTTTGAGCCTATCTTTTACCTGTTGCTCGACATTGTAAAAATTTGCGCCGACGCGGTCCATTTTATTTACGAAAATTATGCGCGGAACATGGTATTTATTCGCCTGGCGCCAAACGGTCTCGCTTTGAGGCTGAACGCCGCCGACCGAGCAAAATACCGAAACTGCACCGTCTAAAACGCGCATCGAGCGCTCCACTTCGATAGTAAAGTCGACGTGGCCCGGGGTGTCGATCAAATTTATTTGATGATCTTTCCAAAAGCAGGTAGTCGCCGCAGACGTAATCGTAATGCCGCGCTCGCGCTCTTGCTCCATCCAGTCCATCGTAGCGGCGCCCTCGTGAACCTCGCCGATCTTATGGCTCATGCCGGTAAAAAATAGAATTCTTTCGCTCGTAGTCGTCTTTCCGGCATCGATGTGAGCGGCGATACCGATATTTCTAACCATATGTAAAGGGGTTTTTCTTGCCATAATGCCCTCCTACCAACGATAATGCGCGAAAGCTTTGTTGGCTTCCGCCATCTTGTAGGTGTCTTCTTTCTTCTTAAATGAAGAACCTTTAGAATTTGCGGCGTCCATAAGCTCGTAAGCCAGGCGCTCTATCATCGTGCGCTCGCTTCTTTTTCTTGCAAAAGAGATGATCCAGCGGATAGCCAGAGCCTGCTGGCGAGCCGGCCTAACCTCTATCGGAACCTGGTAAGTAGCGCCGCCTACACGACGAGATTTTACCTCCATCAAAGGTTTGACGTTATCGATGGCGTCGTTGAAAATTTCGATACCTTTCTTCTCGCCGCCTTTATTGTCGATGAAATTTAAGGCGCCGTACATGATCTCGGTAGCGACGCTCTTTTTGCCGTCGAACATAAGCGAATTAATAAATTTTGTGATTACTTTGCTGTCATAAATCGGATCGGGCATAACTTCCCTAACGGGAGCTTTTCTTCTTCTCATTTTATTCCTTCAAATTTTAAAATTTTACTCAAACTCGGCAAAATCTAGTGCCGGTCTGTTTCGGCTAAACTATTTTTTAGGTCGTTTAGCACCGTATTTTGATCTTGCAACGGTTCGTTTCGCAACGCCTGCAGTATCGAGCGCACCGCGGACGATGTGGTATTTAACGCCCGGTAGGTCCTTTACACGACCGCCGCGAACTAGCACGATGGAGTGCTCTTGTAGATTGTGACCTTCACCGCCGATATAGCTGATGACTTCAAATCCGCTAGTAAGCCTTACTTTGGCAACTTTACGAAGCGCTGAGTTTGGCTTTTTAGGGGTCGTAGTATAGACCTTAGTACAAACTCCTCTTCGTTGAGGGCAATTCTTTAGCGCCGGAGACTTCGATTTCTCGGTAATCTTCTTGCGCTCTTTTCTGACCAATTGATTTATGGTTGGCACATCTTTCCTTTCACAAAAATTTATTAAAAAAGATTAGGATTATACTTTGTTTAAACTTACAGAAACGTAAAATTTAATCTCTAATCAGCACAAACTCTCCGCCGCCGCATATTATCAGGCAAATCGCAGAGGATAGATACAAATATACGATCTCGGCCTCAAACCCGCCAAAGCCCGTAAGCGCACCCAGCGACGCGGGTATGACGTATAAGATCATAGCGCAAGTACCTGCGATAAGTAGCGCTCCTATGCGACAAAAAATTCCTAAAATAACCATCACCGGCGCTACCACTTCGCCCAAATACACGCCGTATGCGACCAAATCCGGTATCCCGCGCGCGGCAATCATAGCTTTTATACCGTCTACGCCGTTTGAAATTTTAGCGATCCCGTGCATTAAAAGGCAAATTCCAAGCCCCAACCTAATAAATAAAAGACCGAAATTTATGTTGATCATATTCATGCTTTATCCTTTAAATTTAGGGCTTGCGCCCAAAATTATTTTTTGAGTTTGACCTCTTTGTCCTTATACAGACCCGTTCCCACAGGGATTATGCGACCTAGGATGACGTTTTCTTTCAAGTCTTCCAATCGGTCAAATTTACCCGCGATACTAGCTTCGGTTAGAACCTTCGTCGTTTCTTGGAAGGACGCCGCGGATATGACGCTATCGCTTCCTACTGCGGCACGCGTTACGCCAAGCAACACGGACTCTGCGATCGCAGGCTCGCCGCCTATTTTTACGATCCGCTCATTCTCCTCTTTAAACCTACGGCGACTGATGAGATCGCCGATGATTAGCTGGGTGTCGCCGCTATCTACGATACGGACTTGGCGAAGCATCTGAGATACGATGATCTCGATGTGTTTATCGCTGATGACGACGCCTTGGGAACGATAAACTTGTTGAATTTCGCTGATCAGATAGTAATGCAGCGCCTTTTCGCCCAAAATTCTAAGCACGTCGTGCGAGCTGATAACGCCGTCGGTCAGCTTCTCGCCTGCGTGGACGAACTCGCCGTTTCGCACTTGGATCTGGCGGCTCTTATCGATCAGATACTCTGCGCTCGTTCCGTCCTCTCCGTCGATTATGATGCGCTCTTTTGCGCGCAAAGCTTTATCGAAGCGAACCATTCCGTCGATATCTGCGATGATCGCCGTATTTTTCGGGCGGCGCGCCTCAAATAGCTCCGATACGCGCGGCAAACCGCCCGTGATGTCTTTCGACTTCGCAGCCGCTTTCGGCGTCCTAGCCAAGATATCCGCCATAGCGACCTTATCGCCCTTGTTCGTAAATATGGCGGTCTTCGGCCCTAGGTTATATTTGATAGGCTCTCCCTTGCTAGGAGTAACGACGATGGCCGGTTTAACGCCTTGAGGCAGGTACTCGTTGATGACCAAGCGGCTCTGGCCGGTAGTCTCGTCGTATTGCTCCGTAGCCGTGTATCCGGGCTCGATATCCTCAAAGCTGATCTTACCCTCGCACTCTGCAGCCACCGGGATAGAATACGGATCCCACTCGGCGATGATCAAGCGATCGTCTTTTTTAGGCTTAGCGATCAGATCTTCGCTTTTTACTACGGTATTGTCGTCGTAAGTAATGACCGATTCGCGTGGTATATAGTGGCGGATCGCCTCTCTACCGTTGGCGTCGGAGATGACTACGTACATGCCCTTTTCGCTTACGACGTGACCTTTTTTGATATCCTTTAGCCTCTCTAAATAATCGCCCTTTAGGATGAAATATTTAAGCGTGCCGCTCACGCCCGCTTTGATCTTTTGGGTCACCGGCTCGCCGTCTTTGACGCGAAGTTCGCTCGCGAAAGGAATTCGAGCAGGGATGTTCCAATCCTCCTTGATGACCTCGACTAAGCTATCGTTTTCTTGGATAGTCTCGCCGTTTTTAAAGACGATATAAAATTTCCCCTCTACCTTGCCGCTTACGCCTGCAAGCTCGGTAGGCTTGGCTAGATCGTGGCGGCGGATAGTATATTTAAATTCTTCCTTCTTCCCCTTGATTACGATATTTACGTTGTCATGGGTTATGTCGATGCCTACCTTGCCGGTAATCGGAGCCTTGATCTTAGGCTCTACCAAAAGCACCGCGGCATTTCTGCGGTTCATCACGATATTTTTGCCGCCGTTTTCGTAGGTCTTGACGTTGTAATATCTGATGAAACCCTCTTTATCGGCGATTACTTGGCGATCTTGCTGCTCGGTAGATGCGGTACCGCCGGCGTGGAAGGTTCGTAGCGTAAGCTGCGTGCCCGGCTCACCGATCGATTGCGCCGATATGATACCGACCGCTTCGCCCGGTTTTACCAGCTTGCCCTCGCCCAAATTTACGCCGTAGCACTTCGCGCAGACGCCTTTTGCGGCCTTGCACGTAATCGGCGTGCGGATGCTTACGGACTTGATGCCCGCGTCCACGACGGTTCGCACTTCGTTTGCGCCCAAAAGCGTCCCTTCGGTAAATAAAATTTCATTCGACACCGGATCGATCACGTCTGAGCTTAGCACTCTTCCTATGATCCTATCGGCCAAGCTTTCGATCTGGGTTCCGTTTTCTACGATCTCGGTAACCTCGATACCCTCGTGCGTACCGCAGTCGTGCATCGTAACTCTAACGTTTTGCGCGACGTCGATCAGCTTGCGCGTCAGATAGCCCGCGTTTGCAGTCTTAAGCGCGGTATCGGCAAGACCCTTACGCGCGCCGTGGGTCGAGATGAAGTACTCATTTACGTTGAGCCCCTCTCTAAAATTTGAAGTGATAGGCGTCTCGATGATCGAGCCGTCCGGCTTACTCATCAGACCTCTCATGCCCGCTAGCTGCTTGATCTGCTCCGCGCTACCTCGCGCGCCGCTATCGGCCATCATATAGATCGAGTTAAAGCCGTCCTTATCCTTCTCCATCATCTTCATCATCTCATCGGCTAGCTTCTTGCTGGTGCTGGTCCAGATGTCGATCGTTTTATTATAGCGCTCGCCGTCGGTTAGCAAGCCTGCGCCGTATTGGTTCTGAACCTCTCTGACCTGCTTTTTAGCCTCTTCGACGTGGCCTGCTTTAGACTTCGGTACGATGATGTCCGAAACGGAGATCGAAACGCCCGCTTTAGTAGCGGATTCAAAGCCTAAATTTTTAAGATTATCCAAAAATTCCGCGCTTATCTCAAGGCCGCCGTTTTTATAGACGTAATCGACAAGCTCGGCGATATCCTTTTTCTTCATAATCTTATTCCAAAGATGATCTGGAATAAAGCTAGGCAGGATCGATTTGATGATCAAGCGGCCCGCGGTCGTAAAGATAATGCGGCGATCGATCATCGTTTTGATTTTAGCGTGAATGTCTAGAGCGTTTGCTTCCACGGCGAGCATTACCTCGTCGACGTTTGCAAAAATTTTATTCGTTCCCTTAGCGCCCGGCTTTTCGAGGCTTAAATAATAAATTCCCAAAACCATATCCTGGCTAGGCACTGCGACGGGCTTTCCGCTCGCAGGAAGCAAGATGTTCATCGAGCTAAGCATTAAAATTTTACACTCTGCAATCGCCTCTTGGCTAAGCGGCACGTGCACCGCCATCTGATCGCCGTCGAAGTCCGCGTTGAACGCGGCGCAGACTAGCGGATGCAGCCTGATCGCCTTACCCTCGACGAGCACGGGATGAAACGCCTGAATAGACATCTTATGAAGCGTCGGCGCGCGGTTTAGCATGACGGGATGGTCCTTTACGACCTCCTCCAAGCACTCCCAGACCTCGTTTAGTTTATTTTCGATCATCTTTTTGGCCTGCTTAACGGTCGTTGCGTAGCCCTTCTCTTGCAGGCGGGCGATTAGATGCGGCTTGAATAGCTCAAGCGCCATCGTCTTAGGCAGACCGCATTGATCCATGCGCAAATTTGGACCTACGACGATGACGGAGCGGCCCGAAAAATCCACGCGCTTTCCGAGTAAATTTTGACGGAAGCGACCCTGCTTACCCTTAATGATCTCGCTTAGGGATTTAAGCGGTCGCTTATTGGCGCCCTTTACGGCGTTGGCGCGACGTCCGTTGTCAAAAAGCGCATCCACCGCCTCTTGAAGCATTCGTTTTTCGTTGCGGATGATGATCTCGGGTGCGTCGAGCTCCATCAGCCTTTTAAGTCTAGAATTTCGATTTATGACGCGGCGGTATAGATCGTTTACGTCCGAAACCGCGAATTTACCGCCCTCGAGGCTAACGAGCGGGCGCAGATCGGCAGGCAGTACGGGCAGATTCGTAATCATCATCCACTCCGGCTTATTTCCGGAATTTAAAAAGCTCTCGACGACCTTTAGACGCTTGACGATGGTTTTTTTCTTCGCTTCGGAGTTCGTATTTTCCATCTCCTGCTTAAGGGTGGATAAAATTTCGACCAAATCAAGCTCGGCTAGCATATCGCGGATCACCTGGCCGCCCATTTTGGCGACGAAGCCCGTCTGCGAAAAGCGCTCTTTTAGGCTCTGATACTGCTCTTCATTTAAAACGTCGTATTTCTCGACCTTTTTAGAATTTTCATTATCGTAAAACGCCTCGCCCGCGTTCTCTACGATATACGCCTCATAGTAAAGCACGCGCTCAAGATCTTTCATTTTGATGTTTAGAAGCGTACCGATGCGGCTAGGCAAGGAATTGACGTACCAAATATGCGCTACCGGCGTTACCAGCTCGATATGTCCCATTCTAGTGCGGCGAACCTTCGAGCTCGTGATCTCGACGCCGCATTTTTCGCACTTCCAGCCTTTGTAGCGCATCTTTTTATACTTGCCGCAGATGCATTCATAATCCCTTACGGGGCCGAAAATTTTAGCGCAAAAAAGACCGTCGCGCTCCGGCTTGAGCGTGCGGTAGTTAATAGTCTCGGGCTTTTTGACCTCGCCATGGCTCCAGGCTTTGATCTGCTCGGGGCTAGCTAGCCTAATAGCAAAGGCGTCGAAATCGTGAACCCTAGCGTCTTCTTTTATTTCTATTCTTTCTAAATTTGAATTATCGCTCATTTGTTCTCTCCATTCTCGTAAATTTCAACGTCTAGAGCAAGCGATTTAAGCTCGTTTGTTAAAACAAAAAATGTCTCGGGAATTCCGGTAGACGGAACATTTTCGCCTTTTGTCAGCGCCTTATACGCAGCCAAACGTCCATCGACGTCGTCGGATTTGATCGTTAACATTTCGCGAAGCGTGTATGCCGCGCCGTATGCCTCCAGAGCCCAAACTTCCATCTCGCCGAATCTTTGACCGCCGAATAGTGCCTTACCGCCGACCGGCTGCTGCGTGACTAGACTGTAAGGACCGGTGCTTCTTGCGTGAACTTTTTCGTCGACCAGGTGGTGCAGCTTGAGATAATACATGCAGCCCACGTTTACGCGCTCTTTGATCTTTTCGCCGGTGCGGCCGTCGTAAAGCTCGGTCTTGCCGTCCTGATCGATGCCCGCCATTTCAAATAGCTTTTTGAAATCCTCCGGCACGATGCCTTCAAATATCGGAGCGGAAAATCTCACCCCTTTCGTCCAATCTCTAGCGTATTTCAAAAGATCCTCGTCGCTGATCTTCTCAAGCGTTTTTTTAGCCTGCATTAGCTTGGAAACGCCCGCTATCTCTATCATCTTGGCGCGAAGGGTTTTTATCCACTCGCCCGTTTTTTCCTCTAAAATTTGAGCGATCTGCTCGCCTAAGCGCCATCCCACAAGACCTAGGTGGCTCTCCATTATCTGGCCGATATTCATACGGCTTGGAACGCCGAGAGGATTTAGCACGATATCCACGCGCTGTCCGCTAGGCAGATACGGCATATCGACCTCAGGAACGATATTTGAAACGATGCCCTTATTTCCGTGGCGGCCAGCCATCTTATCGCCCACTTTTAGCTTGCGCTTAGTCGCGATATAGACCTTTACGAGCTTAACGACGCCGCTTGGCAAGATATCGTCTTTTTCTAAAATTTCGATCTTTTCGTCATGCTCCTCTTTGAGCTTGCGCTTCTCGTTTTGGAAGTGATTTTTTAGCTCCTCGTATTCCTTCTGAACAGCTTTAGAATAGGCTTTGACGAAGGAATTTAACGTAAAGCGGTTGGAGCTTTCAAGCTCCTCTTTTTTAACCTTATCGCCCTTTTCATAATCTTTTTTATTTAGGCTCTGATCGCTTTGCAAGGCGCTTTTAGAAAGTAGCGCCACTACCTTTAGCATCTCCTCGCGATCAAGCATCAAAAGCCTGTCGTGATGCTCCCTTTCGAGCTCGGTTTTTTCATCCTCGTAGGCTTTGTTCGTGCGCGGATCTTTCTCGTAGCCCTTTTTGGTAAAAATTTTAACATCGATTACCACGCCTTCCATCGAAGCGGTAGCGTAGAGCGATTTGTTTACTACATGCCCCGCCTTCTCGCCGAAGATTGCGCGCAAAAGCCTCTCTTCAGGCGTAGGTTTAACCTCGCCCTTCGGAGTTACCTTGCCCACCAAGATCATACCAGGCTTTACGTGAGTACCGATCTTTACGATACCGCTATCATCAAGGTGGGTAAGCTCCTCTTCTTTAATATTAGGGATGTCGCGCGTGATCTCTTCCACGCCGTCTTTAAGCTCTCTAGCCTCGATCTCTTTTTCATAAACATGCACGCTGGTGTATTCGTCGGCGCGGATCATCTTTTCGCTCATGACGACGGCGTCCTCGTAATTGTAACCGTGCCACGGCATGAAAGCTATGAGGGCGTTTTTGCCGATCGCAAGCTCGCCGCCGTCCATGCTAGGACCGTCGGCTATGATTTGACCGGCCTTTATCACGTCGCCTTTTCGCACGATCGGGCGCTGTGAAAAGGTAGTGTTTTGGTTGGTGCGTAAATTTTTCTCCATCGAGTAGTGATCGATAAACGGCCCCTTCTCGTCCTCGCCCAAAATAAATATATTTTTATTATCGACCTTTTCTACGACGCCTTCGCGACCGGCTTTGATCGCTTCCCACGAATCGCGCGCGATGATCGCCTCCATGCCCGTTCCTACGATAGGAGCGGTGGAGTGCAGAAGCGGCACGGCTTGGCGCTGCATGTTTGAGCCCATAAGCGCGCGGTTAGCATCGTCGTGCTCCAAAAACGGGATCAACGACGCCGCTACGCCCGCGACCATACCGGAGCAAAGGTCTATCAGCGAAATATCCTCGCGCTTAGCCATGATGTTTTCGCCGTCTTTTCTAACCTCCAAAAGCTCCTCTACGATATTGCCATCTTCGTCCAATTTGGCGGACGCCGGAGCGATTACGAGCCCCTCTTCTTGCGTAGCGGTAAGATAGACGATCTCGTCGGTGACCTTGCCGTTTACGACCTTTTTATACGGAGCCTCGACGAAGCCTAGATCATTTACCTTCGCATAGGTCGCTAGGGTATTAATAAGACCGATGTTTTGACCCTCAGGGGTCTCGATAGGGCAAATTCTACCGTAGTGCGTAGGATGGACGTCTCGCACCTCAAAGCCGGCGCGCTCTTTAACTAGTCCGCCCTCGCCCAGCGCAGATAGACGGCGCTTATGCGTAACCTCGCTAAGCGGGTTAGTCTGATCCATAAACTGGCTTAGCTGGCCGCCAGTAAAAAATTCCATAAGCGTAGTGGTAATGATTTTAGGATTTACGAAATCATACGGCATAAGCTCGTCGAGGTTACCGCTGATACTGGTAAATTTATCCTTGATCGCCTTTTGAACCTTGATAAAGCCAAGGTGCATCTCGTTCGCCAAAAGCTCGCCGATCGAGCGGATACGGCGATTGCCGAGATTATCGCGATCATCGATGAAGCCGTCGCCGTTTTTGACCCTGATTAGATATTTCGCGGTCTTGATGATATCCTCGCTGGTTAGCACGGTTACGTACTCCGGCGCTTCGATGCCTAGTTTGTGATTCATCTTCATACGACCGACTTTGGTCAAATCGTAGCGCTCCGGGTTAAAAAATAGATCGTTTACGAAGCTCTTTGCCGCTTCTTTTACCACCGGCTCGCCCGGGCGCATAACTTTGTAAATTCTAATCGCGGCCAGATCGTTCTCGTCGTCTATGCCTTCGCTTTGCTGCAAGAGCTTAAGCGCGTCGGCGTCTTGAATGAAGGAATTTATGATCGAAGTATCCACGCCGCTAGCCAGGTCGTTGGCGATCGTAAATTTTTTCTCGACGTTGGCGATCTTTGCTAGCTTACCCTCATCAAGTGCGGTTAGCGAATCAAAAAGCACTTCGCCGCTTTTTTTATCGACGACGGCGTCCGCTAGATAGCGCTCGGCTAAAATTTCAGCCGGATACTCGATGAGCTTTAATCCGTCCTCTGCTAACTTCTCCGCCTTTTTGACCGTTAGGCGCTTGCTTGCTTGATGAAGCACTTCGCCCTTTTCGTTTATAATGTCGTAATCGAGCCTGCCGGAATACTCTTTAGGATCGAAATCGGTTAGGAATTTTCCTTTTTTAATATAGATCGTCTTAATAGGATAAAATAATTTTATGATGTCTTGTTTTTTGTAGCCGAGTGCGCGAAATAGGATCGTGATCGGAACCTTGCGCCTTTTATTTATGCGCACGTATAGTACGTCTTTTACGTCGTATTCGAAATACAGCCAGCTGCCGCGATCAGGTATTATTTGAGCGGTGTAGATAAGTTTGTTTAGAACGGTTGGGCTCTCTTCCTCTTTGAAGATTACGCCCGGGCTTCTGTGTAGCTGATTTACGACGACGCGCTCTACGCCGTTAATGATAAATGAAATTCTATCGGTCATTAGGGGAATGTCGCGAATGAATATATCTTGTTCTTTTATATCTTTGACGCCGATTTTTTTGCCCGTCTTTTCGTCGCGCTCATGCACGAGCAGGCGGAGTTTCATCTTTAAATTTACAGAGTAGGTAAGACCCCTTTCCATGCACTCTCTAATCGAATACTTTGGCTTTGAAATTTCGCTGCTTACATACTCGATGCTTAGTCTGTTCTGCACGTCGTGGATAGGAAAAATGGCTTTGAAAACCTTCTCTATGCCGCTTTCATCGTCTGAGTTGTCAAGATTTAAAAAATGATCAAAACTTTTCTTTTGCAGTTGTAATAAATTCGGAATTTCAATGTCTTTGGGGACCTTTGAAAAATCCACCCTAAGACGATTTCCTGAATATAGGCTGTTTAACATTCCACTACCTCGTAGTTGTATTTTAAAGAAAGAAGTGCCGATACAACGCACCGGCACACATTTGTATGCAAAATTTTAAAATTTCGCGATTTATTTGAGTTCGACTTTAGCGCCGGCTTCTTCAAGCTCTTTTTTAGCCTTCTCGGCATCTTCTTTGTTAAGTCCCTCTTTAAGAACGGACGGAGTAGCCTCGGTAGCGTCTTTGGCCTCTTTTAGACCAAGGCCCGTCAAGGCGCGAACGACTTTAATTACATTAATTTTCTTATCGCCCGCATCGACCAAAACTACGTCGAATTCTGTTTTCTCTTCTGCAGCGCCTGCAGCAGCACCTGCACCCGCGCCGCCTGCTACCATAACCGGAGCCGCGCTTACGCCGAATTTTTCTTCGAATTCTTTGACTAGCTCGCTAAGCTCTAGCACCGAAAGATTAGAGATATACTCTAAAACGTCTTCTTTTGAAATTGCCATTTTATTCTCCTAAATTTTAATTAAGCGCTAGCTTCTTTTTTCTGCTTAAGCGCATTGAGGCCGATCGTAAAATTTTGAATCGGCGCATTCCAGACTTGAAGTAACATCGCGATAAGTTCGTCTTTTGAAGGCATCTTCGAAAGCGCTCTTACCTTGTCCACGCCGGCGACTTCGCCGTCGATATGAGCGGTTTTGAGTTTAAAAACTTCGCTTTTCTCTTCAAATTTAGCCGCTACTTTACATACCGAAAGCTGCTCGCCCCACAAGAAGATATTGGTATCTTTAAAACTAAGCCCCTCTTTTTCGGCATTTTTTAGCGCAATGTTAGCTAGGGTATTTTTGATAACCCGAACCTTTACGTCCGCTTCACGCGCGCTATTTCTAAGATCTTCAAGCTGCTTAACGCTAAGACCTTTAAAATCTGAAATAACTATAGCTTCGCTAGCTTTAAAAGCCTCGCTAAGCTCCGCTACTATCTTTGATTTTTCGTCTCTCGTCATTAGGTCTCCTTTCCGATCGGTGATTTCAAGCCAAGCGATCGAAATTTTAAAATTTCGATCAATTAAGTTAAAAACCTTGAGCTATCTCCAATCTAAGATTAAAATTTTATTTTAGATCCATAAGTTCTTGACTATCAAGCGCGATGGACGGGCTCATCGTTAGCGAAATAGCGGCAGATTTTATATATTTTCCTTTTGCCGTTGCGGGCTTGTGCTTATTTAAGGTTTTAACAAAACTATTTACATTGTCTAAAATTTGCTCTTTAGTGAAGCTAACTTTGCCTAAACCGGCGTGGATGTTTCCTTGTTTATCTACGCGGAAATTTACCTGTCCGCCCTTTGCGTTTTTTACGGCTTGAGCTACGTCCATGGTGACGGTTCCCGTTTTAGGATTAGGCATGATGCCCTTCGGGCCTAAAATTCTTCCGACCTTGCCGACCAGACCCATTAAATTTGGAGTGGCGATCAATACGTCGAAATTTATATTGCCTTTTTGGATCTCTTCGATCAGCTCGTCGCTTCCTATGATGTCGGCACCGGCAGCCTCAGCCTCGCTAGCCTTATCATCTTTTGCGATGACTGCTACGCGAACGCTTTTGCCCGTTCCCGAAGGCAGCACGACGGAGCCGCGAACCATTTGATCTGCGTGTCTAGGATCAACGTTTAGGCTTAAAGCTATTTCGATAGTCTCGTCAAATTTAGCCGAAGCTAAGGTCTTGACGGTATCGATCGCCTCGCTAATCGCGTAAGTTTTGTTTGAATCGACTTTTTTTAAAAGCTCGTTAAATCTTTTTGAATTTTTTGACATATATTTCTCCGCAATAAAAATGCTTCCGCCTTTATATACCTTGGCGGTAAAAGGTCTTAATCTACGACGTTTATCCCCATAGATCGTGCAGAACCGGCTATGATCTTAGCCGCTTGTTCTCTGTCTTTTGTGTTTAAATCGGCTATCTTTTTCTCAACGATCTCTAAAACTTGCGCTTTAGTTAGAGTGCCGACTTTGTTTTTTAGCGGATTATCCGAACCTTTGCCGATATTGGCTGCCTTTTTAATCAAATCCGAAGCGGGCGGCTGTTTTGTAATGAACGTAAAACTTTTATCGGCGTATACCGTGATGACAACCGGGATATTAAATCCCGCCATATCTTTGGTTCGCTCGTTAAAAGCTTTGCAAAATTCCATAATATTTACGCCCTTTTGACCTAGTGCCGGACCGACCGGCGGGCTTGGATTTGCTTTAGCGGCGGCGATTTGCAATTTTATTTCGCCGATAACC
The DNA here is from genome assembly GCA_963545665.1 of uncultured Campylobacter sp. GTDB lineage: Bacteria > Campylobacterota > Campylobacteria > Campylobacterales > Campylobacteraceae > Campylobacter_B. The sequence continues at coordinate 27,603 of CAUUKU010000001.1, forward strand.
TTCTTAGCCATAAATAATTCTCCTTAATTAAACTATCTTTTCAACTTGTGAATATGAAATTTCGATCGGCGTACTTCGTCCAAAAATAGAAACGTTAAGTCGAAGTTTGCCGTGCAACATATCATACTCCTCTACGATGCCGTTAAAATTAGCAAACGGTCCGTCTATGATCCTGACCGTCTCGCCTTCGTCGAAATAAATTTTCGGTCTAGGCGCCTCGCGATTATTAACCTTTTCAAGTATGATAGCTATATCTTTTTCGGGCAATGCGGCCGGCTTTTTGGCCTCACCGATAAATCTACTAACTTTGGGAAGCATTTGAATTTTATGCCACAAAGTAGTATCTAAATCTAAATTTGCAAAGCAATATCCCGGATATAGGCTTCTTTCCTTGACTACTTTTTTAGTATTTTTTATCTCTATTATATCCTCGGTCGGAACGATAACTTCTTTTATTTTATCGCTCAATTCATTTTCTTCCGATAAAGCTTCGATAGCTCTTTTCACCGCCATCTCGCTACCCGCATAAGTCTGTATAGCGTACCATCTATGTGCCATGAAAGTCCTCGTCTAAGCCGTAATAATAGCAGACATAATCAAATCGACTAGGGCTAAAAACAAAGCGACGACGACGACGACGGTAACGACGGATATATACGCCGTTTTAGTTTGATCTTTCGTCGGGAAGATCACTTTGTCTAATTCAATTTTTGCTTGCCTATAGTATTCTTTAACTTTTTCCATACCTAATCCTCGTGGCAGGGCAAGAGGGATTCGAACCCCCAACCATCGGATTTGGAATCCGGCGCTCTACCGTTGGAGCTATTGCCCTATAAAACAACTAGCCTTTTAGTTTCACTTCTTTATGAAGCGTATGTTTTTTCAATCTAGGACAATACTTTTTGAGTTCTAGTTTTTCGGTCGTAGTTTTGCTATTTTTATAGGTAGTATAGTTGATATCGCCGCTCTCGGAGCATTTTAATCCAACTTTTATCCTACTTGAATTCTTTGCCATTTAATTTCCTTGAATAAAAAAAGCAAGTGGAATTTTAAAATTCCACTTGCAAAAAATTAAGCGATGATCTTCGAAACGACGCCCGAGCCCACGGTGTGACCGCCTTCGCGGATCGCAAAACGAGTACCTTGCTCAAGAGCGATCGGAGCGATCAACTCAACGGTGATCTTAACGTTATCGCCCGGCATTACCATCTCGGTTCCCTCAGGAAGAGCGATAGAGCCCGTAACATCGGTCGTTCTAACATAAAATTGAGGTCTATAGTTATTAAAGAAGGGAGTATGACGTCCGCCCTCTTCTTTCGTTAGGATATACACCTCGCCCTCAAATTTAGTATGAGGAGTGATCGATTTTGGTTTGCATAGAACCATACCGCGCTCAACCTCTTCTTTTTTAGTGCCGCGCAATAAAACGCCTACGTTATCGCCTGCTTCGCCCTGATCCATCTCTTTTCTAAACATCTCGACGCCGGTAACGGTAGTGGTTTGAGTAGGTTTAATACCTACGATCTCGATAGTATCGCCTACTTTAACGACGCCCTTTTCAATTCTACCGGTTACGACGGTACCGCGACCCGAAATCGAGAAAATATCTTCGATAGGAAGAAGGAAATCTTTGTCGGTATCGCGAACAGGGGTAGGGATATAGCTATCGACCGCATCCATAAGCTCGGTAATTTTTGCGGACCACTCACCCTCTTGTCCGGCTTTAGCCTCTTCAAGAGCCTTAAGCGCAGAGCCTTTTACGATTGGGGTCTCGTCGCCCGGGAATTTATACTCTTTAAGAAGATCTCTAACTTCCTCTTCAACTAGCTCTAAAAGATCCGGATCATCAACCATGTCGGTTTTATTTAGAAAAACCACGATGTATGGAACGCCTACCTGACGAGAAAGCAAGATGTGCTCTCTAGTTTGAGGCATAGGGCCGTCTGCAGCAGAAACGACCAAAATCGCTCCATCCATCTGAGCCGCACCGGTGATCATATTTTTGACGTAGTCGGCGTGACCCGGGCAGTCGACGTGTGCATAGTGGCGCTTCTCGGTCTCGTATTCGATATGAGAGGTAGCGATAGTAATACCGCGCTCTTTCTCTTCCGGAGCGTTATCGATATTATCGTAGTCTTTCATCTCCGCAAGACCTTTTCTAGAAAGAACAGCAGAAATTGCAGCTGTCAAAGTAGTCTTACCATGGTCGACGTGACCGATGGTACCGATGTTTACGTGTGGCTTGTTACGATTAAATTTCTCTTTAGCCATCTCATCCTCCGTATATTGATTTGTTATTTTCTAACAACTCTAGTTTCTAATGGTAACGCCATTTCTAAAATGGAGCTCATAGCGGGACTTGAACCCGCGACCTCTTCCTTACCAAGGAAGTGCTCTACCTCTGAGCCATATGAGCGTCATGCCCCGGCAAAGAGAATTTTGTTACCAAAACACAGACCGAAGATTTTTGTATGTAAGCGTATAAAAGCATTTTAAGTTTTTACAGCTCCCAGCAAAAATCCGAATGGAGCGGGAAACGGGGCTCGAACCCGCGACCCTCAGCTTGGAAGGCTGATGCTCTAGCCAACTGAGCTAATCCCGCATAAAAAATTTTCATGGTGGTGAGACGTGGATTCGAACCACGGAAGGCAAAGCCAGCAGATTTACAGTCTGCCCTCGTTGGCCACTTGAGTATCTCACCTAATATGAAACCTGGTCAAACACTGTTACAAAAATGGAGCTGGTGGACGGACTTGAACCGCCGACCCACTGCTTACAAGGCAGTAGCTCTACCAGCTGAGCTACACCAGCATTTTGAAATTGAAGTGTTAATTATAGCCGAAAAACACCCATTTGTCAAGGATAAAAACCGATCGTTTTAAAATTTCATAAAATTTTTGCTATAATGCGCGCAAACTTAAAATTTAAGGAATTGTAATATGAAAATCGTGCCTTGGATCATCGTAGTTTTTATGATATATATTATCTATTATTTCGTTTCGCGAGCGGAAAAACGGCTAAACGCTCTGGAAAAACGACTAAACAATCTGGAGGAAAATTTTAACGAAATAAGAAAAATAGCCGAATCTAACAAGCTCGCGATAGAAAACCGATCAAGCCGCGCACAAAGCGCCGACGCGGAAGATTAGAATTTTAAATCTTTGTTAAGCCATCGCGAAGCTTAATTTGATACCCAAGTTCAAATTTAGTTAAATTTTATCTCGCGATAGTCACGCCCAAAGCCGCTCGCAACGATCGGCTCGCCGCGGGCGGTACGACGCGCTTTTAAGCTAGATCGCAAATTTTATTTCGCTTAAATTTTTTAAGCAAACGGTCATTTTGAAATTTATTAAAATTTTGCTATAAATCGCGGAGTTCGCGTTGAAACGGACCCGCTAGACCGTTTTTGAAAAGCGCTTCTCGCCCAAATTTTTATCCATATACTCATCAAAGCACATCGCGATATTGCGGATCAAAAGCGTGCCGGTGGGCGTTACGGAAATTCTATTCGGCGAGACTTGCACGAAATCCTTTAGCGCCTCAAGCTGCTTTAAGCTCGCATCAAAGTGCTCGAAAAATTTTATCTTAAATTTCTCCTCGATCGCCTCTATATCGACGCAAAAATTACTCATCAGCCCCATAATCACCTCTTTGCGCAGCAGATCCTCTTCATTTAGCAAAACGCCTCTGCAATACGGCAGCCTGCCCGCATCGATCGCGGCTTCATACGCGTCCATATCTTTGAAATTTTGCGCGTAATGGCGTGCGCCCTCGCCGATGCTGGTTAGCCCGATGCCGATCAGATCGGCGCCGCCCTTGGTCGTGTAGCCCTGGAAATTACGGTGCAGCGAGCCGTTTTTAAGCGCGGCGTGAAGCTCATCGGCGGGCTTTGAGTAGTGATCCATACCGATCATCTCATATCCGTTCGCGCTCAAAAAATCGTGAGTAAGCTTTAAAATTTCAAGCTTCACCTTCGGCTCGGGCAGTGTCGTCTCGTCAAATTTACGCATAGATTTTTTGATCCACGGCACGTGCGCGTAGTTAAAGATCGCAAAGCGATCCGGATCAAGCGAAAGCGCAAGCTCCAGCGTGCGCCTAAAGCTAGCTAGGCTCTGATACGGAAGACCGTAGATAAGATCCATATTTATCGATTTTATCCCTTTTGCGCGCGCCGTGGCTATGACCTCCTGCGTAAGCTCGAAAGGCTGGATGCGGTGGATCTCCTTTTGCACGCGCTCGTCGAAGTCCTGCACGCCGTAGCTGATGCGGTTAAAGCCGTTTGAAACAAGCACGTCAAGCTGCTCGGCGTTTAAAAACCGCGGATCGATCTCGCAACTGATCTCGGCTTCGGGGCTGAAATTTTTAAAATATTTTTTGATATTTTTTATGTGACGCGCGAGCTGTTCGGCGCTAAAATACGTAGGCGTACCGCCGCCGAAGTGCATCTGCACGATCTGCCGCGAGCCGTCCACGACGCCGCTTAAAATTTGCATTTCGCGCTCGATATAGTCCAAATACCGATCCATCTTGTCGCGCTTGCCGGTGTAGATTACGTTGCAGCCGCAAAAATAACAGGCGGAGCGACAAAACGGCATGTGAAAGTAAAGCGACAGCGGCGTGGAGCTTTTCTGATTTTTTAGCTCGTTCAAATACCCGTCGTAACTGAAGTTTTCGCTAAATTCCAAAGCGGTCGGATAGCTCGTGTAGCGAGGCCCCGGGCGCGAAAATTTTGCGTAAGCGTCGAAGTCTATGCTATTCACGGCCGCCCGCCTTGGCTTTGACAAGCTCTTCGATATCGATGAAAAGGTTTGGATGCAGGCTTTTTACGCGCGAAACGACGGCATCGACGTCTAAGCTTAATCTTTTCGCACTCGGATCTGCGCCCGTAAGCCTTCTAATCTCGTCCATACACACGATCCACGCATCGCCGAAATCCACCGGCGTATGCTGCAAAATCGAGCGCTCAAGCTTGAGATTAAAATTTTCCTGCATCGCGTTTTTGGTCGCGGCGATCAGATTTGCGAGCGATTTTATCGAGATCATCGTGTGCACTTCGTTATTTTCGTCGATGCCGAACCACGGCTCCTCGTCGCTCCACGAGCCGCTTTTTAAAGTGAGTTTTTTCTCGTTGTCCTCGCCCTGTGAAATTTCAAAAACCGTCCTTTTCGAGCTATCCAGCCCAAAAAATTCGCTCGCTTTGTCGATCTTTTTTAGCACTTTATCTTTTTCTTCCATGCTTTCTCCTAATTTTACCTTCTTTGATCCAGCCAGACCATAACGCCCTTTTGCGCGTGCAGGCGATTTTCCGCCTCTGCAAAAATTTCATCCGCATGCGCTTCAAACACGGCCTCGCTCACCTCGTATCCGCGATACGCCGGCAGGCAGTGCAAAAAGATCGCGTTTTTTTCAGCCAGAGCCATTAAGCTTTCGTCCACGCAAAAGCCCGCAAAATCGCGAATTCTTTGCTCCTTTTCAGCTTCTTGCCCCATCGAGACCCAAGTATCGGTCGTCACGACGTTTGCGCCCGCTACGGCTTCTTTTATATCGTTCATTATTAAAATTTTAGCGCCTGAAATTTTAGCATTTTCTTGCGCCTGCGCCAGTATCTGCGGATCGGCCTCGTAGCCCACGGGCGTCGCAATACGCAACTCAAATCCCAACTTGCTAGCAAGCATCAACCACGAGTGAGCCATATTGTTGCCGTCGCCCACGTACGCGGCTTTTATCTTTACAATTGAGGTGCCGCACTCCACGATCGTCATAAGATCCGCCATTAACTGCACGGGATGAAATTTATCGCTTAGCCCGTTTATCACCGGCACGCGGCTAAATTCCGCGAGCTCTATTAACGTCTCGTGACGATTTACGCGCGCCATGATCAGATCGCACATTCGCGAAATCACGCGTGCAGTGTCTTTGATAGGCTCGCCGCGCCCGAGCTGGATGTCGCGACTGCTCAAAAACAGCGCGTGTCCGCCGAGCTCGTTCATCCCCACGTCAAAGCTAACGCGCGTCCTGGTCGAGCTTTTTTCAAATATCATCGCTAATTTTTGATCTTTTAAATAGGGCTTGAAATTTCGCGCCTTGGCCTCTTTTTTAATCTCAAAGGCTAAATTTAAAATTTCGATTATCTCATCTTTGCTAAAATCGTTTAACGTCAAAAAATGCCGCATTTTGCCCTCTTATTTTAAAATTTGACCGCAAATTCAGGCGTAGTATCGCGAGATGATTTTTGGGGTTTTGAAGTGATTTTGAGCAAGGCTAGACACAAAGTCTGCCGCAGCGAAAAAATCACGAAATCCGCAAAAAGCACTCGCGAGACAAGCCGCTATTTTTTTAGTATCGCAGCCACTTCTTTGGCGTGATAGGTGATGATCATATCCGCGCCGGCGCGCCTTATGCCTATCATCGTCTCTATCATCACGCGCTCATAATCGATCACGCCCGCTTTTTTGCCCGCCTGCAAAAGCGAGTATTCGCCGCTTACGTTATACGCACAGATCGGTAGCAGCGTGCGCTCCCGCAGGTCTCTGATTAGATCCAGATACGCAAGCGCGGGCTTTATCATCAAGATGTCCGCTCCCTGCGCCTCGTCCTGCAGGCTTTCGTTGATCGCCTCAAATCTATTTGCGGGATCCATCTGGTAGCTGCTGCGATCGCCGAAACTAGGCGCTGATTCTGCCACGTCGCGAAACGGCCCGTAATAGCCGCTGGCAAACTTGCTCGAATACGCCATAATCGGTAAATTTTCAAATCCGCCGTGATCGAGCGCCTCTCGCAAGGTAGCGATAATGCCGTCCATCATGCCGCTGGGTGCAATCATATCTGCGCCCGCTTTGGCGTGGATGAGCGCTTGCTGCGCCGAAATTTCAAGCGTCGCGTCGTTATCCACCGTCTGATGCACATTATCGATGATACCGCAGTGTCCGTGGTCGGTGTATTCGCAAAAGCACAGATCGGTGATAACGAGCAAATTTGGAAATTTAGCCTTTATCGCGCGCAGCGAAGTCGCGATAATGCCGTCCTCGCTTAGCGCATCCGAGCCGATGCTGTCCTTTAGCGAAGGAATTCCAAAAAGTAAAATTTTATCCAACCCAAGCGCCAAAAGAGCCTCGCACTCTTTTAAAATTTCATCGACGCTCATCTGAAATACGCCCGGCATCGAGGCGATCTCCTTTTTGATGCCGCTTCCTTCCACCACGAAAAGCGGATAGATTAGAAAGCGGGTTTGCAGATCGGTTTGTCGCACCAGATCCCTAAGCACGGGGTTTATTCGTAGCCGTCTAAATCGTTTAAACATTATTTTTCCTTTTTTAGCTAGAATTGTAAGATTTATAATATCACAATCGGAGTAAATTTAAGCATGGATATAAAAATTTCAGAGGTCGCAAATCTCCCCTCCCGCTTCGGAAGCTTCCGCGTTCAGTCGTTCAAGCAAGGCGAAAAAGAGCATTTGGCGATATTTAAGCAGCCTTTGGAGGGCGTCGTAAACGTGCGTATCCACTCGGAGTGCCTTACGGGAGATGCGATCGGAAGCCTAAAGTGCGACTGTCGCGACCAGCTCGAAGCGAGCCTAAAATATATCGAAGAGCACGGCGGCATGGTGATCTATCTACGTCAAGAGGGGCGCAATATCGGGCTTTTTAATAAAATCAACGCCTACGCGCTGCAAGATCAAGGCCTCGATACGATCGAAGCAAACCATCAACTGGGCTTTAAAGCGGATGAGCGCACCTACGAGATCGTAGATTTCATACTCGCTCATTTTGGAATTTCGCGCATAAATCTACTTACGAACAATCCGCAAAAGCTGCACGATCTGAAGGTCGAAGTGGTCGCGCGCGTGCCGATAATCATCACGCCGAATAAATTTAACGAAAACTATCTGCGCGTCAAAAAAGAGCAGATGGGGCATCTGCTGTGAAGCTTACGGCGGGCGAGAGCTTTAACGAGCAGGTCGCTAAATTTAAAGCCTGTCTGCAAAAATTTAACCGCGTCCATAGCCTCACGAATTACGACGATTTGGACGCGGTGGTGCGCGACAGCCTAAGCGGAGCGGAGTTCATACCGCGCTATCCGCGCATCGGATGCGACATCGGCTCGGGAGCGGGCTTTCCCGGGCTATTTTTGGCGCTCGCGCTGCCGCTGTGCGAGTGGCATCTGTTTGAGCCAAACCAAAAGAAAGCGGCGTTTCTAACCTACGCGAAGGTTAGCCTCGCTCTAACTAACGTAAAAATCCACGCCGAGCGCGTGCAGGACGGCGCAAAGCTGCGCGCCGATCTGATAAGCTCCCGAGCGCTAATGAGCGCGCGAAATTTAATTGAAATTTGCCGCGGCTTTTACGACGAAAACACTACGTTTTTGCTCTACAAAGGCTCGGGCGCAGAGGCGGAAGCGACGGAATTCTGCAAGGAATTTGCAAGCGCGAGCTGCGAAATTTTTAGCGGCGAAAACGCTTTGAAAAATAGAAAATTTTTAGTGATCAAAGGGGTGAAATAATGGGAAAAATTCTAGCCGTCGCCGTTATCGCGGCGCTCATATATTTTTTGATAGTGCCTAGATTTCGCATAAAGAAAAAGGACGATGCGACCGAGCTTTTGGCGTGCGACGAGTGCGGGACATGCTTTAGCAACGACGAGCTTGCTCTGCGCGACAAAAAGCGCCTTTGCAAATCCTGCGAAGCCAAACTAAGGGGCGGCAAATGATCATCCTAGGCCACGCGCTCGTGCCCTACGAGCCGCTGTATCTCATCAAAAACGGCGACGAAGTTTTCAAATACGACAATCTGCTTTTTAAATTTAACGACAGGCTCATCGCCGCAGCGCAAAAGGCGCAGAAAAAATTTAGCGTTATTACGAACGATATAAATGAAATTTTGCTCGCAAACGGCGCAGGCGCGCGCTTCATCATTGTAGATAAAAAATCCGCGGCGGGCGCACAAAAGCTGGCCAATGATTATTTATTTGACGCTAAGATTGCGATGTTTATCGGCTCTGCGCGGGCGTTAAAAGGCCTAGCCGAGCTCGGAATCGATGCGGCGATCTTTAAAGACGCGATCGCAAACGCGCCCAAATCGCTGCTTGCAAGCATTGGAGATAGCGTAGGCTCGAAATTTCACTTCGGGCTTCCGAAAAAAGATGAAATTTTCGGCGGCGCGCAAAAGCTCGCGGATAAAATTTCGGCTCTGGATAAAAAGCTAAGCGCGCCCGCAGCCGGCAAAAAGGACGATATATGGAAAAGCTAAAAACGGCGCTTTTGATGAGCGCGCTGGTGATGATTTTTATGTTTGTGGGTAACGCCGTAGGCGGACGCAGCGGCATGATGATAGCCTTCTGCGCGGCGTGCGCGATGAATTTTTTCAGCTACTTTTTCAGCGACAAGCTGGTGCTGAAGCACTACCGCGCGGTACCGGTGAGCGAGGATAGCGAGCCGGTGCTTTATGATATAGTGGACCGCCTCTGCGCGAGGGCGAATCTGCCTATGCCGCAAATTTACATCATCGATGAGGAGGTCCCGAACGCCTTCGCTACGGGGCGCAATCCAAATCACGCCGCCGTTGCGGTAACGCGCGGGTTACTAAATTTAATGAACCCGCAAGAGATCGAAGGAGTACTAGCGCACGAGCTAAGCCACGTAAATCACTACGATATCCTCATCGGCTCGGTTGCGGCGATGTTTGCGGGAGCTATCGCGCTACTGGCAAATTTCGCTCAATTTGGCGCGATGGTAGGCGGCGGTAACTCCGATAATCGCTCAAACGGGATTTTCATGCTCATAGCCGCCATAGTAATGCCGCTAGCTGCGAGCATCATACAGATGAGCATCTCGCGGACGAGAGAATACAAAGCCGATGCGGGCGCCGCGGCGCTTACGTCGCATCCGCAGTGGCTGATCTCGGCGCTTAAAAAGCTAGACGCCTATTCCAAAAACTACCGTATGCGCTCCGCAGATGCCGCTAGCGCGCATATGTTTATCGTAAATCCTTTCGGCGGCGCAGCAAGCAGCCTTTCTAGGCTTTTCCGTACCCATCCGAGCACCGCAGATCGCATCGCTAGGCTAGAGCAGATCGACAGAGATATGCGCCTAAGCTGATCGTTGGTAAATTTAAGATAAAATTTTGCCACTTTAACCAAAGGAGAAGACAATGGGTTTACTTTCATTCGTAGCCGAAGCAGGCAAGAAACTACTAGGTCTAGGCGATGACGCCAAATCCGTAAAAGACGAGATCGCCGCCAATCTCAGCTCGACGCCGGTAGAGGGGCTAGAGGTCGAGGTGCAGGGCGACACCGTCAAAATCAGCGGTAACGCCGATAAGGAAACTCTCGAAAAAGCAGCCCTCATCGCGGGCAACACCGCAGGCATTAAAAACGTCGAAATTGAGGGCATTAGAGAGGATAGCGCCGAGAACTACTACACCATCGTAAAGGGCGATAACCTATCTAAAATCGCGAAGAAATTCTACGGCGACGCGAACAAATACAAGATTATTTTCGACGCCAACCGCGAGGTTATCAAGGACGCGAACCTCATCTATCCGGGGCAGAAGATCAGAATTCCAAAAGCTTAAGCTCGCCTTTGAATGCCGCAGCTTGATTTTTTGCAAGCCGCGAATTTTACTTTTGCGAGCATTGCGCTGCGTTTGCGCGAGCCGTGATTTTATCAGCCTGCAGCGCAGCGCGATTTTGGCGAGCTATGTATTTTGCTAGCCGTGGATTTGCAGATTGCAAATTTCGCGAGCTACAACTTTAAGGCTATGGTCTGCTTTTGCGAGACGGGTTTTGATTTTAAGCCGTAGCGCGGTTTTGCGAGACGCACTGCGGCGGATAGTGGATTATTTGCCGCAGCGCCTGTATACCGATATGTCTGTATGCCACCTTGACGGATTTACGATAAATTCCATCGCGCCAACCAAACATATCGCGCCTTGATTGAAATATAAAGATGCCTGAAAATTTTAAAATTTCACCTAGAGACTACGACAAAGAGCCGCTAGTCATAAACGGCTATGAAAAATTTTTGTGATCGCTTGGTATTTGGTATTGTTATTTTCCGTCTTAACGATAGCTATAATAGAGGATTTTATGGAATGCGGATCTCTATGTTCACCAAAAGGCGTAGTTATGAATTTGGTAATGTTAGGAATTCTTATTGCGATATGTATCTTTAAGTTAATTCGTAGCAAGCAACAAATAAGGTTTACGGATAGATATATAGAATTTATCGAAAACGGCGTTGTTAAGAGATCTTGCAAAGTAGAATTTGACGAACTGCGAAGGAGCTTTTCGATTGACGTATTTATTAGCTCAGAAATTTTGCAGTATATCTGCAATTTATCTCTTATGATAATGGGGCTCATAGCTTTAAAATGGGAGCTTTTGAAGATAATATTTTTTATCTACCTATGGGGATTTTTCTTAAATTTTATATTTTATCTATCGATGAATAAAAACCTCAAGGGCTTTAGTGCTATGCCGTTTATAAGGGTCGCCGAACCTACGACCAACCCCGGATATCACAATATTTTACCAAGATACTATCTTATCTATATCTACAATGATAAAATTTACAACGATATCAAAGAGTATTTTTTGCAGAAAAATATAAATATCGACTACATCAAAAAGAATTATCTGTTTGCCTAAAACCATAAAGCTGCAAGTATAGGCCTAGACGATCGACGCTTGGTTTGCCGCAAAAATCTATAAATTTTATCTAGCCGAACTCGCTCGTCTAAATCCAAATCCTCACATTCAGTTTTAAAATTTTAACGATACTCAAAAAGCTTAGAATTTCGCTCTTTATCTCGCTTGCGGGGTCGCGGCGCAGCACGCTTTCATAGACGCTAGGCTCGAAATTATCGCGCCCAGTGTACACGAAAATATGGATCCGCCGCTCTCTGACGCTCGCCCAGATCTGCGCTCCCATCGCATCGCCTACCGCCAAAAACCGCTCCATAAATGCGGGCGTTAGCACGTACATCGCGTTTTGCGGCTCGTCGCTAAGCACCTTGTATCGCGCGGCAAACTCCACGTTGTCCATCGCAACGGGCTTTAGACCTACGTGCTGCTTATTTTGCATCTCGCGCGGATAGATGAAAACGGGCGCGATGATGCGTTTGTTAAATTCCGCTACGAAAAACGCCCCCGCGAGCTCGTGCTGCAAATTTTGATGAAAAAAGCTCACGTCGCTAAATTCAAAGCTCACCCCCTGCCACGCGCCGCCCACGCGGTCGTTGCCGCGCAGATTTTCGATAAACTCGAACAGATCGCTCTGTACCACGCGCCAAAACGGCACGCTGCCGTAGGAGACGTATTCGTAGCCGAGCTCGCGCACGAAAGGCGCTAGATAGTGCTGTTTGTAGCTTTGGCGGTACCGCCCGGTAAAGATATCTTGCACGCTTTTTACGCCGAGCGCGTAAAGCCGCGCTGCTAGCCACACCGCAAGCGCAAGCGCGGCCAAGCCTATCAGCGCCTGCGGCAAGGCCGCAGAGTATTTGAAGATCAAAAACGAGATCGCGACTGCGCCGAATTTCAAAATATTTTCCGTGCCGATGAGATCCTTTTGCCAGCCGTTTAAGTGCACCTCTTTAAGGCTTACGGCGAGCGAGGCGATCGCCAGCAGCATAAGCATCGTCGCGCTAAAACTCTGCACGCTCTGCCTGCGCGCAAAATACGCGATGACGCCGAATACCGCAAACAGCGCCACCGTGCTTATGACGGCAATCAACTTTAGCTGCTCCACGTGCTTTTTCGCATCCAGTCGCAGGCGCTCTAAATCGTAAATAGTCAAATCAAACCTCGCTTCAAATTTGCTCGCAATTTTAGCAAAATTTTAAAAATTTTGAAATTTTAAATCAAACGCGCGGGCGAGATCTGCGGGACAAATACGGCGCGAGAGCGTGTTTTGCGCATAAAATACGCCGCGAAAACACGCGGACTATTCGGCGCGACGATTGCGGCAGGCGGTCTTATAATGCAAGAAGCGGCAAGCGCGCCCGACTACGCGACGCGGCGGACCGGGCGATTTATGAGCGTATTCGGCGCGGACGGCGGATACAAAATTTATAGCGCATAGACGCGGTGGAATTTTAAGCCGCGCAACGACCGGCGCGAATTTTAAAATTCCGGTGCCGCGTGGGCAAGAGGAAATTTCAAGCCACGAGAACATGGCGGGATCCCCGACACCGCAAGGAGCGACGGGAAATTTTAAACGGAAAATTTAAGCCGAGAACGGCAAATAGAATTTCAGGGCGCAAGCTCGCGGGGTTTTAAAATTTCATCCGCTCTTGGCGCGACGGCCGCGCGTTCCGATCATTTCGGCGCCCCGCCGCGAGCGCCTGCTCCGATCGGCTCAGTAGCAAGCGCCGCCTTCGGTTCATCTAGCCCGCGGGCGCCATCATTGAGGATGCTCTGCCCAATCGTTTCGCGCTATTATTGCAAACCCGCCCTCGGACACGCCGGAGCCGCTGCGCGGCGGGTGCTCTACTTTTGGATCTACTCTGCGTTTTTGCCTTGCTCGCAGGCATACCCGCGCCGTCGCCGCAGGCGCTCCGCTCCAAACTCGCCCGACGCCGCTTTATCGCAAGAGGCTACCTAGAGCCTGCTCAGCGCTATTTTGTCGCGATCGCGCTCTGCCGCCGTGCATGCTCAAATTCGCCGCGGGCTCTGCAACGACGGCGTCCGTATCAATGCGCCGAACAGGCATTCAAACCCCGCCTCGTCGTAACAGGCGCCGATATGTCGCTAGACGCGCAGGCTAGGACATATTCAAATTAATCTGCCGCGAGATATTTATCGCACGAGCAGTCTTGTCGCGGGTATCTGCGAGCGCTATTTAAAAAAATACTCACGGCGGCAAAACACGAACATAAATCTCACAAGAGCATCATGCGGGTGTTACGGACGCAAACGCCCCGTCGCCGCAGACGCTTCGCTTCAAATCCATCTGAAGCCGCTTTGTTGCGAGCGACCCGCTTCAAGCTCGCCCGACGTCGTTTTATCGCAAGCGCCGCGCCGCTAAAACAGAGGTATTTTGGGCCGTATTGCCGTGCCGCGCAAGCTCCAGCGCTATTTCGCGGCAGTACCCTCGCGCGCGCGCCCGGACGCTCGCTGCGAGCGAGGCGCCCTACGAAATTTTTGCCGCCGCAACCGCTCATACCCAGCTCCTTTTGATTTCGCCGCTTAGTTTTACTAAAATTTCATACTCGATCGTGCCGAAGCGCTTAGCCCAGTCCCGCGCGTCGTCCAGCACGCAGATGCGCTCGCCGCCGAATTCTGCGCAGAAGCTATCCATCGACATCTTGCCTAACATCCGCTCGCCGCCCGGCAGGACGAGCTCGCCCTCGCCGTCGTAGCGGAGTAACCCGTCCGCGTAGCCCAGATCGTAGGTGCCGATCTTCATATCGCGCGGCGCTTCAAATTTCGCGCCGTAACCGACGCGCTGACCCTTTTTTAGCACGCGCGAGCTGATCAGATCGGCATAGAGCTTAAGCACGGGACGCAAGCCTAAGCTTTCGTCAAACTGCGCGTAGCCGAACTGCGCCATCCCCACGCGCGCATACTCATCATCAAAGCCCTCTCTGCGCTCAATCGCCGCGGAGTTGCTCGAATGAAATTTTAAATTTTCAAAGCCCGCGGCGGCGGCTTTTTGCCCCGCGAGCCGCTTAAATTCTATAAAATTTTGCCTCTGCGCGAAAAAATCGCCGTTTAGCTCGTCGCTTGCGCGAAAGTGCGTGAAAAAGCCCATCAGCCTAAACTCCCCCGCCTTGCACAGCCTAAGCGCCTCATCTAGCTCGCTCGCGTCGATGCCGTTTCTATGCATCGCGGTATCTACGGCGATGTAAATTTTAGCCCCCCGCTTAAGGCGCGCGAAGTAGCCAAGATCGTTTACCGCGTAGCAAAACCGCTCGTCCTCGAGCCCGCTTGGAATGTGTGAAAGCACTAAAATTTCGCCGAATAGATCCGCGATCTGCGCAGCCTCGCTCATCGTGCGCACGACCGCCTTGTCGATACCGAAGCTCGCCGCAGCCTCGCAGCAGAGCCTAGAGCCGTGGCCGTAGGAGTTGTCTTTGGCGACTAGGAAAATTTTATCCGCGCCGCCTACTTTAGCCGCGATCTGCGCGAGATTATGCAGATACGCCGCGCGATCGAGCAGTATCTCAGACATCGAAGTTCACTCCGTACGCGCGGTAGAGATAGGGCAGCAGCTTGCGCGCGGCGTAGTCGTAGCCGTAAAATTTCGCGTAAACCTCCTTCAGGTTAGCTGCACCTGCGCGCTCGAAATCAAACACGTCGGTACCCGCGATCTTGGGCACGCGCTCGTCTAAAAATTTAAAAAATTCCGCCCTGGCGCCCAAAAGCTCTTTGATATTTTTCTCCACGAGCTCTTTTTGTGCGCTCGCTTCGCTGTTTTCTTGCATTTCACATCCTTAATTTAAATTTATCATCAAATTTTACCCCGGCGATATTTAGCATTTTTTCAAAATTTCTAAAAATACGCTTTGCATCTTATCTCTAAACTCCGCGCTGCCGGCCTCGAAGCGGGTTACGATCACGGGCGTGGTGTTGCTAGCGCGCACTAGCGCCCAGCCGTCGTCGAACCGCACGCGAATGCCGTCTATTTCGATTACGTCGCGCACGGCGGGAAGCTCCTCTATACCGCTATGGATGCGCGCTTTGACCGCCTCGATGATCTCAAATTTGCGCTCCTCGCTCGTATTAAATTTTATCTCGTCGGTGCTAAACGTCCGCGGCAGCTTATCGAGCTCGCCGTCAAGATCAAAGCCGAGCTTTACGAGCTCGAGCACGCGCATCATCGCATATACGGCGTCGTCGAAGCCGAAATATCGCTCCTTAAAATAGATATGCCCGCTAACCTCGGCGGCAAGGTCGATGCCAAGCTCCTTCATCGCCTTTTTGATATTGCTGTGGCCGGTCTTGCCCATGAAGCTTTTGCCGATCTTATCGATGGTATCGTACATCGCCTGCGAGCATTTGACCTCGCCTAGGATGCGCGGATGGGTCATGTTTAGAGCAAGCAGGCAGGCTAGCTCGTCGCCTTTGATGTTGCGGCGCGGAGTTAGCACGGCGATCCTATCGGCATCCCCGTCAAAGCCGAACCCTAGAGCCACGCCGTCTTGCTTCATCGCAGCTTTAAGATCCGCTAAATTTTTCTCCTCGCTAGGGTCCGGGTGGTGGTTTGGAAAGTTGCCGTCGGGCTGCGGAAATAAAACCTTGGCATTCAAGCCAAGCCTTTCGATGATTTTAGTAGCCGTAACGCCTGCGGCGCCGTTTGCACAGTCGATGATAAAGGGCGCGGCAAAGCCCTTAAGAGCCGCAAATTCCTTCTCAAAATATGCTAGATACTCGCTTAAAATATCATACCTCTGGGCGCCTACATCAGTTGGAATTTCAAAATTTGAACTCATCAGCTCTCGCACCTGCGCGCCTAGGCGCTTCAAATCCTCGCCGAAGAAGCTGTCCGTGCCGATCGTGATCTTAAAGCCGTTGTAATTTTTGGGATTGTGCGAGCCTGTAATCATTACGTTTGCGTCAAATTTATGCGTAAATACGCTAAAATAACCCACCGGCGTCGGTAGCAAGCCGATATTATAAACCCGCGGAGCTGCAAAATTTAGCCCGCTTACAAAATAGCCGAAAAGCTCATCCGCGCTGAGGCGGGCATCGTATCCTACGCTAACGCGCTCAAGCCCGAGATTTGCGATATGTTTGCCAAGCGCGAAGCCGATCGCCTTTACGCTGCGCTCGTTTAGCTCCTCGCCCACGATACCGCGTATGTCGTACTCCCTAAAGATATTTTCGATCATTTAGTTCCTTTCAAATTTAACCGAGCCATTTTATAAAAACTTGCTTAAAATTTATATTATAAATGTTAAAATCTGCCCAAAATTCCAAAGGTCGCTTATGAAAAAATTTTTACTTATGCTGGCGTTTGCGGCGCTTGCCTGCGCCAAAGACTACGAGACGATAGATAGCGTAGATACCTCCTTTAGGCTCTTTGGCAAGGACGATCGCATCGAGATCATCGCCGTAAAAGACCCAAAAGTGCAGGGCGTTACCTGCTACGTCTCATACGCCAAAAAAGGCGGCGCCAAAGAGATTATCGGCGTGGAGGAGGATCGCTCCGAAGCCTCCGTTTCATGCGTACAGACCGCGCCTAAAATTTTAATCAAAGAAAAGCTCAAAAAAGAGGATATTTTTGAAAAGCGCAGCTCGCTAATCTTTAAGAAAACCCACGTCGTGCGGATGTTTGACGAGAAGCAAAACGCGCTGATTTATCTAATCTACTCGGATAAAATCATCGACGGCTCGCCTAATAATTCGGTCTCGGCGATCCCGTGCCGCCAGGCCGTGGGCGAGGTGTGCGAGTTTGGCTACGATAAAAACTCAAACGACGCGAACATTAAGTAAATTTTTGCTAAAATCCCAAGATTTTGAAAATCACCGTAAAATTTAAAGGAATTTGATGAAGACGTTTTTAAGTATGGAGTGCGCGTCGGTGATGCTACTGCTTCTTGCTCTAGCCTGTGCGATCGCTACCTTCGTTGAGACCGCCTACGGTACCGAGGTAGCCTGGGCGATGGTTTACGGCGCGCCGTGGTTTGGGGCGCTGATGGTGTTTTTGGGCGCAAATTTAGCCTACAATATCTACCGCTACCGCATGATAAAGCTTCGCACGCTGCCTGCGCTGATCTTTCACGCAAGCTTTTTGTTTATGCTAGCGGGGGCGATTTTGACGAGGTATTTCGGTTTTGAGGGCAATATGCACATAAGAGAAAATGCCGAAAGCTCGTCAGTAACGACGCGCGAGGATTACATACAGCTCATCACGCTGGATAAAAGCGGACAGTTCGTCTCCGCAGACGAGAAAAATTTCATAACCCGCAGCGGAAAGATGAATTTTGATATGAGCCTGGCCGTGGACGGCAAGACGGCGAGCCTTAAATTTAAAGAGCTAGTCGCTCACGGCGAGCCGCAATGGGTAGAGGATAGCGGTGGCAAATCGCCCGCTAGAATAGAATTTTTGTTTTCGGACGAAGCAAACAAAGAAAATCTCTCGCTGCAACCGGGCGAAAGCATGGAGATAGGCGGCGTCAGTATGGTTTTTAACGCTGAGGCTAAGCGCGAAAATTTTATCCGCATAAAATCCAAAGACGGCAAATTTTATATCAACTCCAACGTCGATATAAACTCTACGAAGATGCCCGACATGCAAAAGGCGCAGCTGATCAAAAATGAAGACAACGAGATCAAGGATCTGACGATCTATACGTTTAACGGGATAAATTTTTCGGCGGCCAGCATGTTAAACTCCGCCGTGAAAAAATTCGCCCCCGTCTCGCAAAAAGTAGCCGGCGAGCAGGGCATAAACGCCGAGCTGAGCTACGACGGCGAGACGAAAGAAATTTATATCACCAAGGATTCTCACGGGCAGAGCTACAGCGTCGCGGGGCAAAATTTCATAGTCGCTTTAGGACCGAAGATGCTCGATCTGCCGTTTAAAATCGCTCTAAAAGACTTCGTATTAGACCGCTACCCGGGCACAAACTCGCCGTCGGGATACAAAAGCGAGATCACGCTTAAAGACGGCAACGACACGCTTGATTACGACATCTATATGAACCACGTGCTAGATCACGGCGGATACCGATTTTTCCAAAGCTCATACGACATGGATGAGCGCGGCACGGTGCTTTCGCTCAATAAAGACCCGGGCAAAATCCCGACCTACGTCGGATACTTTCTGCTATGCGTGGGGATGTTTTTTAACTTTTTCAACCCGAACTCGCGCTTTTTCAAGCTCTCGCGCTTAATCAGCGAAAACACCCATCTCGCTACGGACGGCAAAAAAGCTCCCGCGGCGCCTAAAAATTCTGCAAATTCTAAAAATTCCGCCGGCTTGCAAAATTCCGCAAGCGGCACGAATAGCGCCTCGGGCGGCGGTCCTGCCGCAGCGCCTAAGCGCGCCGAAAAGAATAAACGCGGCGCGGCGCTTATGCTTGCATTTGTTTTTGCCTTTGCCCTAGCGACTCCGAGCTTAGCTCGCGCAGAGGCAAATTCCACCGCCGAGATGGGCTCCGCGGCTAGCAAAACCGTCTCCGCGGGCGGCGCTAGCGAGGCAAATTCTACGAGCGCGACCGAAAAGACGGATACCGCGAGCTGGACAAATTCTATGAGTGCGGATGAGGCAAATTCCAAAGGCGGCGAGGGCGAGACGAATTCCGATAGCGCCGCAAGCTCTAACGGCGAAAATTCTGCGCGACAAGGCGAAACCGATACGGGCGCGATGCACAGCTTCGGCGCCGCTAGCGAGCTTAACCTACCGAAATTTGATAAACAATTTAGCGAAGATCTAGCAAGCCTCGTCATTCAGGGATTTGACGGACGCATGGAGCCTTTCGATACCGCCGCGAGGTAGCTTTTAAATATAATTTAGGGCGCCGACGACTACAAGGCGCCGAACGGTGAAATTTTAAGCCACAACGCCGCCGCGCTTTCGTTTATGATAAATCAAAATTACTGGAGGCGCGCGCCGATCATCAAAGTAGGCGAGAAGGAGCTTAAAAAGATCCTAGGCATCGATGAGAAGCAAAGCCACGCCAGCATGCTCGATTTTTTCGAATTTAAAGGAAATGAAAGCCGTTATAAGCTCGATAAAATGGTCGAGGAGATCAACCGCAAGCCTTTAGGCAACCGCGGCGTGCTCGATAAGGAGATCATCAAAGTAAATGAGCGCGTGAACGTCTTTTACTCGGCGTTTATGGGGGATTACTTTCGCATCGTCCCCGTTAAAAATTCTAAAAACAACGAATGGCTTTCGCCGCTGTATCTAGGCGACATAGCCGATCAAAAAGAATCGGACGAGGCGAAAAAGATGGTGGGTATATTCGTATCCTCCATCATCTACGCTCAAGAAAGCGGCGATTGGACGAGCGCGAATAAGATGCTAAGCTACGTCAAAAAATACCAAGCACAAAACGGCGCAAACCTAATGCCTAGCGAGAGCGCGATAAAATATGAAATTTTATTTAATAAGGCTAAAATTTTCAAGCGCCTCTTTCCGATCTACACTATCTCGGGATTTTTGCTTCTAATCTTTATCTTTTTGCGGATGATGAAACAGGGGCTTCGCTTAGGCGGCGCGTTTAAGCTCGTTTATATCGTAAATATCATCGCTTTCATCGCGCATACCGCGGGCCTTGCGCTACGCGGCTACGTCTCGGGGCACGCGCCGTGGAGCAACTCCTACGAATCGCTCATCTATATCGCATGGGCGCTGTCTCTAAGCGGAATATTTTTCTCTAAAAAATCCGCCATCTCGCTGGCGCTTACTTCGATAATGGCGGGCATAACGCTGATGGTGGCGCATCTTAGCGACATCGATCCGCAGATCACCAACCTCCAGCCAGTTCTAAAATCGCACTGGCTTACGATCCACGTCTCGGTAATCACCGCGAGCTACGGATTTTTAGGCCTTTGTATGCTGCTTGGAATTTTTACCCTCGTGATGTTTTTGTTCGACAAGAAAAACCCCGAGATCGCGCGCAATATCGCAGAGGCTACGCATATCAACGAAATGTCGATGATCCTAGGGCTATGCTTGCTGACGGTGGGCAACTTCCTAGGCGGCGTGTGGGCGAACGAAAGCTGGGGGCGCTACTGGGGCTGGGATCCGAAGGAGACCTGGGCGCTCATTACGATTTTGATCTACGCGATCGTCGTGCATTTTAGATTTATGCCAAAGCTCAACAATCAGTTCGCCTTTGCCGTAGCCTCGATGTTCGCGTATTTTAGCGTCATAATGACCTATTTCGGCGTAAATTTCTACCTAAGCGGCATGCACTCCTACGCTAGCGGCGAGCGCATCCCCGTGCCTAGCTGGACGTATTTTGCGACGGCTTCGATGGTAGCTCTTGCGATTGGAGCGTATTTCCGCTCGGGTAAAGCAGCCAAGCTATAGCGCTACGGAACAGCGAGGCTTCTCCTCGTCTCCGTTTTATCTGCGACGCTAGTGCGCCGCGGGGATAAAGCTTGACGTCCGAGCCGCTTGCGTCGATATACGCGCCGCGCCAAAGCGTGCGGAGAATTTTAGAGCGCGGGAGACTGTATGGCGGAGAGCCTCTCTGCGCGATCTATAGAGCAATCCTGCTGGCTGCGATATTGCGTCTGCCTTGCGGCGGCTAGCAAGACGAGGCTTTAAGAGCGCCTCTGCGCCGTCTCGTCCGTGCCGCTCATATGCCGCAGATGATGAAATTTAGCGCTCACGCCGATACTATTTCGCGCGCTCGTTTCGGTTTAAAATTTAAAGCGTCAAATTTAGCGGTGTGTGCGCCGTATTAAATTTTAAAATTTCAAATTTTGTGCCGCGCGGCGTCGGGTGCCTCGGCGTAATCGCTCGCGCGACCCTGCGCTAAATTTTATGCGACATGGGATAAATTTCAATCCGCCTCATTGCGCCCAAGCGTATAAATTTCAACGCGAGCGGTTAAAATTTAGCCCCGTTGCCGCGCATCGATGCGGCGTACGGAAGCGCTCGATTTAACGAGCGGATCGATCGTACGCAGCTAGCCGTCATGTCGCAAAATACGCTACGATACGCGCCGCGTCCCGCACGCTGCGTATCGTCGTGCGACGGCGCATCACGCAAGCGCGCTGCGTAAATTTCACCGCGCAAGCTCGCTTCGGCGCTCCGCCAGGCTCATTAAAGAAAGCTTAAAATTCCGTTTTAGGCAGATCGATTAAGTAAAATTTCTATTTACAATCATATAGTTTTAATCTTTCTTTGGCTAGAATTGAAATTTTAAAAATTTACTTCGAAAGGATAAGGATGTCTACTTTGAAACAAGATAGACGAAGCTTTATCGGACTGAGCTTCGGCGCGGTCGCTGCCGTGGGCGGCGTTTTTGCGCTGGGCGGCATGAAAAAGTCGTGGGATCCGCTTCCTAGCGTGCGCGCCGCGGGCGTAACGACGATCGATCTTAGTCCGATCAAAGAGGGCGAGCTACATCAGACGCAGTGGCGCAAAAAACCCGTTTTCATACTTAAAAAGACTGCCGAAATGCCCAAAAACGACGCTCGCGACGTAGTCGTAGGAGAGGCGAGATATACGCTTTGCATCGGGCTTTGCACGCATTTAGGCTGTATTCCCTACTACAAGCCGTCGACTCAACAATTCATCTGCGCATGTCACGCCGGAATTTTCGATGCCGACGGGATAAACGTATTCGGTCCGCCGCCGCGCCCGATGGATATACCGCCCTTTAAAATCGACGGAACGAAGCTCGTGCTGGGCGAAGAGGGCCCCGAATACCAAGCCCTAAAGCAGAAAGCATAGGAGGCGCAGATGGCACATATCAGAAAAGCTACGGGGATTTGGGATTGGTTCGATCAAAGATTGGCCGTGACGAAATTTTTCAAAGTGATGGTAAGCGAATATTGGATACCTAAAAATATCAGCTTCCTTTGGGCGATGGGCGTGATTTTGATGACGCTATTTATCGTTTTGTTCGTTAGCGGTCTGCTGCTAGTGATGTATTATAAGCCGGACGTAAATTTGGCCTTCGATAGCGTAAATTTCACGATTATGAAAGAGGTCGAATACGGCTGGCTATGGCGTCATATCCACGCGGTATCGGCATCGGTGGTGTTTTTGATCATCTACATCCACACGCTGGTGGGTATCTATTACAGATCCTACAAGCAGGGGCGAGAGATGATCTGGATCAGCGGCATGCTTCTTTTCATCATCTTTTCGGCGGAGGCTTTCAGCGGATATATGCTTCCTTGGGGGCAGATGAGCTACTGGGCGGCGATGGTTATTACGAATTTATTCGGCGGAATTCCGGTAGTGGGCGACGCGATAGTCGAGTGGATTCGCGGCGATTACGCCGTAAGCGATCCGACGCTAACGCGATTTTTTATGCTTCACGTCTGCTTGCTACCGATCGTCACGATCGCGGTTTTGGCACTGCATTTTTACGCGCTTAGATTTCCGCACGTCAATAATTTAGACGGCGAGGAGATCGATTTTGAGCTAGAGGGCGAGAAGTACCTGCAAGGCAAGATGAATGAGAGCAAGGTAATTCCGTTTTGGCCCGGCTTTTTGGCGAAGGACTTTTTATACGTCAGCATCTTTATGATATTTTTCTTTTATCTAGTGGGCTTTCATTTTGATTTTGCGATGGATCCGATAAATTTTGAGCCGGCAAATAGCCTCAAAACCCCGACGCACATCTATCCGGAGTGGTACTTCCTCTGGGAGTATGAAATTCTACGCGGATTTTTCTTCGACGTAGGACCGCTTAAGGCTGCCGACATCGGGCTTATCGCTTTTGCGTTTGCCGGAGTTTCGCTATTTTTTATCCCGCTATTTGATCGCAGTAGCGTAGTGGCGCCCGCGCACAAAAACAAAGCGTTTTTCATTTGGTTCTGGGTTTTAGTAATCGATATGATCCTGCTTAGCCTCTTCGGTAAGCTTCCCGCAGACGGCGCGGAGCTCGGTATCGAAAATAAATACTGGGGCTTTGGCTTATCGATCATCTATATCGGTCTGCTCGTCGTAGCGCTTCCATTGATTACGATCGCGGAAAGAAAGAGAGGCTAGCCATGAAAGAGATAAGAACCCTGATCTTAGTGCTTTTTTGCGTAGGAATTTTATACTGGTTTATCGAGCCTTACGCACACAGCAAGCTTCATCCGCATGTAAGCCCCGTAAATTACGACTTCGCAGCAGGCGATATAGCGCTGGCCGCTCACGATGTCGAGGCTGCTAAAAAGGCACTACAAAGCGCCGAGAAAGGCGGCGATCAGACGATGATCAAAAATGCGCAAAAAACGCTTGCCGCGGCAAAAGATCAACAGGACAAAGTCACGCTTTTTTGGAACGATGTAGACAAGATCGATCTTAGCAAGGGTGATGCCGTACGCGGCGCGGAGACCTTTACCAATGCAGGCTGTACCGCTTGCCACGGCGTAGAGATCGTTTCGATCCCTGCGCCTATGGACGCACAGGCCGCATCCCAGGCTTTCGGCGTCAATCCGCCCGATCTAAGTAGCGCGGGATATATCTACACCGATAAATTTTTAGCGGCTTTCATAAAAGACCCCGTCATGGCGGTCAAGCTAAATCATAAATTCGGCGACGAGACGCCGTATCCGATGACGCCGTTTGCAGGCGCGGGCGGGGAGCTAGATCAAGAGATCGCAGACATCGTGGCGTATCTAAAATCGATCGCGCCGGACGAAGACAAGCTCATCGCCGGGCGCACCGCCGCGGCGGGCGTCAAAGCGGATGCAAATTTAACGCAGGCTCAGAAGGAATTTTTCCTAAGTAAAGCGGTGTTTGAAGACGCCTGCGTAAGATGCCACGACGTGAAATACGACAAGCTGCTAACGCAAGGCGACAAGGCTAGCGTGGCAAACTACATGGGCTCGACGCCGCCTGATCTGTCGATGAGTATAAGATCGAAAAAAGCGAGCTATCTGCACGAGTTTATCAACGATACGCAAAAGATGCTACCGGGCACCGCAATGCCGCGCGTGGGGCTAAACGAGCGGGCCGAAAAGCAAGTCGTCGCGTATATGCAAGCAGTCGGCGATAGTAAAAAAGATGAGCGCGAAAGCACCGCCGTAAATATCATGATCTACTTTTTGATACTATCAGTCTTCGCAGGGCTTTGGAAGAACAAAATCTGGTCGAAGCTACATTAAAATTTTAGTAGTCGGTTAAAATCCGACTACTACTTTAAATTCCGCTATATCTACGTTTGGTAGAATTTCATCTATCAAGATACTCGCGCAGTTGAGAATTTGGCCTCTTCGCGATTTTATGATAACCGCTTTTTTTATTACTTCTTAAGATTTTTATACATATAATTACTGTTCAATTTTGAAATTTAATATAAAATTTAAGACAAGAGGATTTTAAATGAAGTTCTTAAAAATGGCGATTTTACTGCTTGTGATTCCTTTTACCGTACTCTTTGCGCAGATTGATTATGCCGCTGAAGCAGAAGCGATCGATAAAATTTTTACCGACGTGATTAAGCTTTATAAAGACGGCAACAACACCGAGGCAAGACAGCTTACGCAACAGGCATACTTCGGGCATTTCGAAAATTTAGAAGCCGGCATCCGTATAAATTTAGGACAGAAAAAATCCTACGACATGGAGAAGCAGTTCGGCGACATCAGAAAAGCGATCAAGGCCGAAAAGCCGGTGGAGGAGATACTGTCCATGATGGATAATCTGCGCGCCGAGATCAAGGAGGTTTTGCCGCAAATCGAAGCCGGTCATAGGCTAGTAGCCGAAAAGACCGAAGACGGCGGATTGGGCGCTGCAGGGATGAATAGCGCGCCGAATGACGCGAGTGGCGGTGCAGGCACGCAAGGCTCGCCGTGGACTAGCGTCTATAACGACATCTCCGCGCAGCTAAATTTAACCAAAGACGCATACGCAAAAAAAGACGTAGATTCGATGAAATCGGCGATGAATAAAGCAAAATTCGATCTATATCGCAACAAACAGCTAGAAATCGCTATCAGGAAATATGCCTCGGCGCAGATGGATCAGATGATACAGCAGATTATGGGCAACATCCTAAGCGAAAATCTAAATTTAAGTCCGGAAAAGCTCGATCAATCGCTAAAAGATTTAAACGATCTGATTTTAACGGCGGTCGGTCAGCTGCCTAGCGATTCGTATTCTTTAGCGCCGGCGCAAGCAGTCGCCGCAAACGGCGAAGAGGACGCTAAGGACTTCGCGCCGGTGGTTCAAAACATCAAAGACAAAATGGCTGCGGTGCTAAAACTATATGACGAAGGGAAGATCGCGGATGCTATTAGCGATTCCAGCGACATCTACTTCGACGAATACGAAGCCAGCGGCATGGAAAATATCGTAGGCGCCAAAGACGTGCAGCTAAAAACGCAGACCGAAGCGAGCTTTAGTAGAATCATCTCTTTGATGCAGAGCAAGGCAAGCCGCGACGAAATACTAGCGGTGCAGAATAAGCTATTTTCGCAACTAGAGCAAAGCCTAGAGCTTACTAAAAAATCGAGCGACTGGGATCTGTTTTTATACGCGCTCATCATCATTTTGCGAGAGGGTTTTGAGGCGCTGATCATCGTCGCAGCGGTCATCGCATATCTGATCAAATCCGGCAATAGCAACCGCCTGGGCATCGTCTATAGCGCGCTAGGCGTGGCAGTCGCTTTAAGTATCGCGACCGCATATGGGATCAAGCAAATTTTCGGCGCGCAGATGGCGGGGCAGAGCCGTGAAATTTTAGAAGGCGCGGTCATGCTAATAGCCGTGCTGCTTCTATTTTACGTCGGCTTTTGGCTGCTTTCGAACGCGGGCTCGAAAAAATGGTCGCACTACATCCAGGGTCAAATTTCAAGCAGTCTAAGCAGCGGCGATAGCAAGATGCTGTGGTGGACGGTATTTTTAGCGGTTTACCGCGAGGGCGCGGAGACGGTGCTTTTTTACATAGCGCTGATATTCGACGCGAAAACCTCAAGCGCGCTAAGCATGGTGGGGCTCGGCTTCGTAGCGGGACTGATACTGCTCATAATCGTTTATTTCGTCATTAAATTTTTCTCGCTTAAGATCGCTATTAAGCCGTTTTTTATCATCACTTCGATCATTATATTTTACATGTCGATCGTATTCGTCGGCAAGGGAGTGATGGAGCTCGTAGAGGGCAAGCTTTTCGTACCTACGAACGTCAGCGGCTTCCCGACCGTTACGTGGCTCGGACTTTATCCTTACGTGGAGAGTTTGGTGCCGCAGGCGATCTTGATCCTGCTTTTGATCGTAGGAATTTTTATACTCAAAAAAAGAGAATCAAATTTCAATAAAGGAGAGAAAATATGAAAAAGATATTTTCAGGTATGTTGGCTTTGAGCCTTGCTTCAGTTTTTGCTACGGCAGGCGAGCAACCGATCGGCGAACCCGTCGAGATGAACGGCATGGAGATCGCTGCGGTTTATCTTCAGCCGATCGATATGGAGCCTAAAGGTATCGATCTAGCGCCTAGCCTAGCCGATATCCACCTCGAAGCCGATATCCACGCTATCAAAGGCAATGCAAACGGATTTGGCGAGGGCGAGTGGATGCCTTATCTAAAAGTCTCTTACACGCTAAAAAACCTCGACAACGGCAAGGTTAAAAAAGGAACGTTCATGCCGATGGTCGCTAGCGATGGTCCTCACTACGGCGCAAATATAAAAATGGACGCGGGCGTGGGTAACTACGAGCTGATCTATCATATCGACAATCCTAGCACTCAAGGATTTGGTCGCCATGCCGATAAAGCGACCGGCGTAGGCAAATGGTGGGCTCCGTTTGACGTCAAATATACGTTCAAATACACCGGCGCTCCAAAAGAGTAATCTAAAATTTCGCCGATTTTTCGGCGAAATTTCTAAATTTTCGGTCAAATTTAGGCTCTAAATTTAACGCTGCGGCTCGCTGTAGCGATTTATCGAGCCTAGGGCGGGAGCTGCGGCAAACGCAGCCGTTAAATTTACAAAAATATTTGTGTTTTGAAATGTTTTCGTAAATTTATAAGGTTTCGTATGAGTATATTTTTCTATCAAGCAGCACTGGCCCTCTTCCCGCTTTGTTTGGCGCTATCTTTTATCCAAACGAGAGATCACTTAAAAGCCGTCTTTCTGCCCGCGATCTGCGGTATCATTTTCGGCTTCATGTGCTTTGGGCTCTTTGCGATTTCAGCGCAGACGAGCGAGGCTAAAATTTTCTTCTACGCCCTTTGCATCGCATCATTGGCGGCTTTGCCCATTAGCCTTAAGCTTAAAAATTTCTACTTCCTAGCGGTAGTTTCATTTCTGCTTGCCGTCTGCTACGGCTTTGATTATCGCCTCATCAGTATGAATTTTAAAATTTTTGCGGGCGAGCTATTAGACAGCCTTAGCCTTACGAATTTATTCATGCTTTGCCTTGCGTTTTCGATTTTAACGCTCCTTTATTTCATACTAAAGCTACTCTTGCGGCGCATAGACGCAAAAATAAAATCATGCTTTTTCATCCTCGTTTGCGTAGCGCTGATCTTAGATAGGCTCGGCTTTTTAGGCCTTAGTTTGATGCAAGAAGGCCACATAAAGACCTATTCGGAGCTGCTCTCCGTCATCGCAAAGGCGATCTATTACGACAGCTTTTTGCCGATCATTTTTTCTATCGTAGCGCTTATTTTAGCGGCGATTTCGCTGAAACAAATTCCAAGTCCGAGCGCGCGAGAAGGCGGCGTGATAAAATTTAGACAAAACAAGGCGCTTAGGTTTTGCGCGTTTAGAGAGTTTTTTATCGTTTTGATTTTGGGCTTTATACTTAGCGGATTTAGCCTCTATTTTATTTTAGTCGCTTCAAAGCCGCCCAAAATCGACGAGCCTACGATCGTAGAGCCGGTAAATTCCGAGTTTAAATTCGACGCTAGCTTGGTGCTTGATAATAAGCTCCACCGCTTCGCCTACGTCACGGACGACGGGCACAAGGTGCGGTTTTTCCTGCTCAACCGCTTTGCGGACAAACTTGCGCCCGTAGCGGTTTTTGACGCGTGCAGTATCTGCGGCGATATGGGCTATGTTAAAAAAGAAGACGAGCTCATCTGCATCGCATGCAACGTGCGGATCTTTTTGCCGAGCGTCGGCAAGCCGGGCGGGTGCAATCCGATCCCGTTTGACTATAAATTCGACGGTAAGTCTATCACCATCGCGCTTAAGACGATCGAGGACGGCGCGTCGTTTTTCAGCGAGATCGTAGAAAAAGAGGTAACCGATCCCGTCAGCCGCAAAAAGATCAAAAATAGCTCCAAATTTACCTATCTTTACTACGGCAGAAATTACTATTTCGAAAACGAAGCCAACGAAGCGGAGTTTATAAAAAATCCCGAAATTTACGTGACTACCGAAGGCGTGCTAAAGGAGCTTAAATAATGTTTTTAAGAATTATAAAATCGTCGATACTAAATTCCAAAGATAGCAAATTCTTAGCGTTTTTGACGATTTTTTTGTCCGTTTCGTTGATCGCTTGCATGCTAAACATCACGCTGAAAATCGGCGATGAAGTCGCTAAGGAGCTGCGCAGCTACGGCTCTAATATCGTCGTGCTACCGCGCTCGCAAAGCCTAAGCATCGAAATCGGCGGCAAAGAATACTCGCCTTTGAAAAACGACGATTACCTAGCCGAGAGCGAACTGCACAAAATCAAAGAAATTTTTTGGCGCAACAACATCACCTCCTTCGCGCCGTTTTTATACGCCAAAGCAGGCGGTTACGACATCATAGGCACATATTTCGAAAAGGATGTCGGCGTCAGCGACGAGCCTGATTTCCGCGTAGGGGTAAAATCGCTCTACCCGTTTTGGAACGTGGAGGGCAAATGGCCTAGCGACGACGCTATAGACGAGGTTTTGGCCGGCAACAAACTCGGCCTAAAGATCGGCGATACGTTAAATTTAAACGGCAACCAAGTCAAAGTGGTCGGAATTTTAAGCGGCGGCGACAGCGAGGCGAGTAAAATCATCGCTAGCCTAAAGCTCGCGCAAAAGCTCACGAACAAAGAAGGCCTCATCGCCAAAGCCGAAGTCGGCGCCATGACGATCCCGGAAAACGACCTTTCGGTAAAGGCGCGTAGAAATTTAGACGCGCTAGATAGCGTCGAATACGACACGTGGTACTGCTCGGCATACGTGAGCTCCATCGCGTATCAGATCACCGAGGAGTATCCCAACGCAAGCGCCAAGGCCGTACTTAGCGTCAGCGAAGCTCAAAGCGGCATCACGAAAAAAATTCAAAATTTAATGGGCGTCGTAAGCATCCTGTCGCTGTTGATTTCAAGCATCTGCATCACGAGCCTGCTAAGCAGCGAAATTTACAAGCGCAAAAAAGAGATCGGACTGCTTAAAGCGCTAGGAGCGAGCAATTTTATGATCTATATCCAATTCGCCGCCGAAATTTTCGTCGTCTGCGTGGTTAGCTCGCTCGCGGGAGCGCTCGCCGGCTACGCGCTTAGCTGGGCGATCGCGTATCAAATTTTCGGCTCGTTCATCGGTATCAGCGTTATGGTGATGCCGCTAAGTATCGTTTTTGGGCTGCTCATTTGTATTTTCGGCTCGATTTTACCGCTGCGAGGCGTGATAAGACTACTTCCTGCGGAGGTGCTGTATGGTAGGAAATAACGCTTCGTTTTTCAGAGGCACGATCTTTAAGAGTATCATCAATAGCGGCATTCGCTCATTCGTGATTTTCGTCGCGATCATGCTAGGCAGCGCGGTTTGCGCGGCGTTCGTAAATATCTACGCCGACATCGATAAAAAGGTCGAGAGCGAGCTAAACAGCTACGGCGCGAACCTCATCGTAAGCCCTGCGGATTTTGAAAACTCTCACATGAACGAGAGCGAGCTAAAAGCCAGACTAAAACAAATTCCAAATTTAAAAGCGGCCAACGAATATCTGTTCGGCAGCGCAAATTTAGGCGTAAAAAGCGCGGTCGTGATGGGGGTAAATTTTTCGAGCCTAAGGCAGACGATGCCGTTTTTGGATCTCAAAGAGGGCGAGTTTATAAATATCGACTTCGACGATAAAAATGCGCTCATCGGGCAGGACCTTGCTAAGCTTTTAGGCGCAAAAGTCGGCGATACGCTCGAAATCACGCCGCTTGGTTCAAACGAAACGAACAAAGTGAAGCTAAAAGGCATCGTCTATGACGGACAGAAGGAAGACGGGCTTTTGATCATCTCGCTAGGGCTCGCGCAAAAAATTTTAAACGCGCCCAATCAGGTAAATTACGCAGAAGCTATCGTGGACGGCGATTACGCCGAGATCAGCGCGCTTTCGAAGCGCCTTAGCAGCGAGGATATGATATTTGAGCCCGTAAGCAAAGTATCGAAAGCTCAGGGCATCATCTTAAACAAAATCAAGCTTTTGATGCTTCTTATCGGCATTACGATCCTTCTGATCACTTCGGTCTGCATCAACACGAGCCTTAGCTCGATCCTGCTTTCGCGTATCAAAGAGTTCGCGCTCATCCGCGTAATCGGCGCGAGCAAACAAAATTTGCTCCACCTAATCCTGGGCGAAATTTTAACCGTCTGCGTCGCAGGCTCGCTAGCGGGGGTATTCGTGGGATACCTGCTAGCGATCTTGCTGGGGCATCTGATATTTTCAAGCAGCGTGGATTTTAGGCTAATCAGCCTCTTTGCGGCGGTCGCGCTGAGCCTGATTTTTGCGCTCGCGGCAAGCTACTATCCGATCAAAAAGGCGCTGAATCCAAATTTAGCGAATCTATTAAGGGAATGACATGGAAATTTTAAAATTTGAAGGCATCTGCAAATACTTCGGCGAAGTCAAGGCTCTCGATAATATCAGCTTCGACGTTTTAAGCGGCGAGTGGGTCAGTATAATGGGCCCAAGCGGCAGCGGCAAGAGCACGCTCGTAAATATCCTAAGCCTGATGGACGCCCCCACCGCGGGCAGATACATCCTAGGCGGAGCCGACGCGAGCGCGCTAAACGACGAGCAAATTTTAGAATTTCGCCGCAAAAAGATCGGCCTCGTGTTTCAGCAGTTTCACCTAATCCCCTACCTAACGGCTGTCGAAAACGTTATGTTAAATCAATACTACCACAGCTGCGTGGACGAGGACAGCGCCAAGGCAGCGCTCGAGAAAGTGGGGCTCGCGCACCGCATCACGCACCGTCCTAGCGAGCTTAGCGGCGGCGAGCAGCAGCGCCTCTGCATCGCGCGCGCACTCATCAACGACCCTGATATCATCATCGCCGACGAGCCTACAGGCAACCTCGACGAGGCCAACGAGCGCGTGGTTTTGCAGCTCTTTCAGACGCTTCGCGGCGAGGGCAAGACGCTGCTTTTGGTCACGCACAACGAAGAGCTCGGTAAATTTGCCGACAAAGTGGTACGCCTAAGACACGGCAAGCTTGATCGAATAGAGCTTTTGGATCAAAGCACGATGAAGCACAATCTCGGCTCGCAGAATAAAATTTCAGATCGCGATCCAAACAAAAGCGCTTCGCAAAGCCCTAGCGCCGAAGCTGCGAGCGAGCAAAATCCCGCCTCGCAAAGCTCTCGCGGCGAAGATCAAAGCGCTAAAAATTTAAGCGGCGAAAATTCCGATGCCGAAAATTCTAGCGCACAGAATTCCGATGCGTAAAATTTAGCTCGCATGATGAAAAATAAAGCTACGTTAAAATTTAAAAATTTCACCGCCCGCCCGCGCTCTTTTTGGGTTCATTTGCAGTTTGCGCAAGCAGGCGCGGCTCTTTGCTGCGCACGTCCCGCCGAAGCTGCTTGCCTCGAAAGATCAAGCACCGTTGCAAAACCGAGCGGAGCGGGTAAAAATTTAAAAAGCCGAAATTTAAAAAGTCTAAATTCTAAAAGCCAAAACGCTACGGGTGCGGATTGCGGCGCAGATCACGGCATACGTCTCAGCCTGGATCGCGATATAAATTCCCGCCTGGATCGCACCGCAAATTTTAAAATTTCAAACGCAAATTTAAAAGCAGATTTAGCGCGCCCGAAGGCGGATTTTAGATGATAAAATTTTTAAATTTAAAAGTTGCTGCCGCCATACTTGTGCTGCTGCTCGCGGGTTGCGACGGACAGAAGCACCATCTAAGCACTGACGGTACCTCGCTCGCCTCCAAGTTCGACCCCTCCGAGCGCACGCTAAAGATCGAGGGCAACGACAAGCCCTTCGTGCTGTTTTTCTACACCGGCAGCTGCGGCGCGTGCAAGGAGCAGGTGCCTGCGCTAAATGAGCTGCAAGCTAGCGGCGACGCGCTGATCATCGGCGTTTTGGGCGGCGGCAAGGGGTTAGAGGCGGATGCCGCGACCGCGCGCGAAAAAGGGATAAAATTTCCAAGCGTCAGCGGTGCGAGCTCGGTGAAATACTTCGAATCCATCGTAGGCGGCATTTTCGGCACCCCCACGTCGGTGATCTACGATAAAAACGGCAAAGCGGTCAAAAAGCTCATCGGCCTCTATCCCAAATCCGCCTTCGAAACCCAGCTCAAACTCATAAATTAGCCTGCCCAGAAGGGCCTAGCGTTTGGTAAATTTCGCTAAAATCGGCTTAAAATTTCATCTTAAGGAAACGATATGTTTGCAAAAACCGCATTAGCAGCCGCTCTAGCCCTTAGTTGCGCACTCGCAGCGCCTTATGAGCCCTACGATCACGACGCGATGATAAAGACGGTGCCGGACGGCTCGCGCGCCCTGGATATCGGCGGCATCTACCGCTCCGTGGATAATCTCTGCGTCCACGCATGCGAGTATCCGCTAAAATTCGACAGCGAGAAGGACGCTGAGGCTGCCTATCAGGACGCGCGAGCGCTTGAAGAAATTTTTAAATTTCTAAGTCAGGAGCTGTTTAAAAAGGATATCGACGCCAAAGACCGCTACGAGTTTGAGCATAAATTTGCCCGAATTTACGTCATTCAGCACAACTTTGATATCAAAGGCGCCGCGGAGAAGGCGGACGCGCTCTACGATAAGCTAGTGCAAGAAGCGCCAAAAGACGGCGAGATCCGCACGGAATACGGCGAATTTTTACTAAACTCCTCCCGCGATCAAAAGGCGCAGCAGATGCTTTCTAGCGCGCTTGAGCTCGGTTCGATGCGCGCGCACCACGCTCTTGCGCTGTTTAGTTTGATGCATGACGATAAAGAGGGCGCGATTAAGCACCTACAGGCATACCTTGAGGCCTATCCGAAAAATAGCTCCGCCGCGCAGCTGCTCGAGGGGCTAAAAAGCGGCAATATCAAGATCGAAAAGAAGCAGCAGTGAGTAAAAAATCCCTTGCCTTAGGCGCCGCTGCGATGCTTTGCGGCGCGCTAAGCCTAAATGCCGAGGCTGCGGCGCAGAGCGCGCAAATAGATCTGAAATTTAACGCCGCGAATTTTACGCAAGAAAGCGTAACCGTAGGCGGCAAAAAGATAAAATTTCGCGCCTACAAAAACATAATCTACGTCGCAAAACCCGTAAGCGCGCGCTATCAGAGCATGAATATCTTCATCCCGCAGCAGTATTTTGAGGGGAGCAAGAGCGGTAAATTTGACGCCGCAAGCGCGCCGATATTTTTACCCAACGGCGTGGGCGGCTACATGCCGGGTGAAGCGGGCGAGGTCAAAATAGACGCAAGCGGCAAACCAAACGCGATCGCTACGGCGCTTTCGCGCGGTTACGTCGTAGCCGCTCCCGCAGCGCGCGGACGCACGCTAAAGGACGCAACCGGCGATTATATCGGCAAGGCGCCCGCAGCGATCGTCGATCTAAAGGCGGCCGTGCGGTATCTGAAATTTAACGACGCGGCGATGCCGGGGGACGCAAACAGGATCGTCTCAAACGGCACGAGCGCGGGCGGAGCACTCTCGGCGCTTTTGGGCGCGAGCGGGGACGAGGCCGCGTACGAGCCGTATCTGCAAGAGCTGGGCGCTGCGAAGGCGAGTGATAAAATTTACGCGGCGTCGGTATACTGCCCAATCACAAATCTAAAGCGCGCGGACGCGGCGTATGAGTGGATGTTCGGCGCGCAGAGCGAATATGAAAAGATGGATTTTAGCGGCCTTGATGCGGCGGGATTTAACGAGCGCGGCGAAAATTCTAGCGGCGCTGAAAAAAATTCCAAAAAAGACGCAAATCAAAGCGCCGCAAAGCCCGCGCGCAAGATGCTAAGCGGCAAACTAAGCGCAGCGCAGATTAAAATTTCAGACGAGCTAAAGGCGCAATTCCCAGCCTATCTGAACTCGCTAAACTTAAAGGACGGGGGCGGCCGCCCGCTAAGCCTGGATAAAAACGGCGACGGCAGCTTCAAAGATTACATAAACGGGCTCATATCGGCCTCGTTTGCTAACTTTGCGGCGAAAAATCCGCGCGCGAAAGCGCCCCTATACCTCGCTGCAAAGATCAAGGACGACGCATCGCAATCGCATATGCTCTTTTGGGGCTACGCGACCTCCGAGCCGCGCGCCAAGACCCCGCCCGCATTCGACGGCTTCGCGCTTGAAAATCCCGAAAACGAGCTGTTCGGCGGCGCCAAATTTAACGCGGCGCATTTTACGGATTTTGGCGCGATGAATGACCCCGCCAAAGGGGTGCTAATCGCCGATGCGCGGGTTGTGGATATAATGGATGCGATGAGCTTCGTGCGCAACGAAAACGGCGCGAAACATTACCGCATCCGCCACGGCGCGAGCGATCGCGATACCGCGCTTGCGACCCCCGCGATTTTGGCGCTTAGCTTGCAAAACGCGGGCAAGAACGTCGATTTTGCGGTGCCTTGGGGGCAAGGACACGGCGGCGATTACGATCTTGAGGAGCTTTTTAACTGGATCGACAAAGTAGTAGCGCAGTAAATTTAACGGGCGAAAATTTACTTTGGATTTAGAATTTTGCGCAGCTCTGCCGTAAAATTTTATCGCCCAAACACTCTCTAGCGGATACGCCGAGCGGCGTAAAATTCCGCTGCGAAATTCTATCGCGTAAAAATTTTAGCGTCGCTGCGAGACGCGCAATGGTTTGAAATTTTGCGGCTAACACTGGGGAAATTCCATAGAATTTTATCGCGGCAAAATAGCGCGAATTAAAATTTTAGCGGCTGTGGCGATTTATGGCGTGGAGCTTTAGCGTGATCCACGTCAAAATTTCGACGCAATCAAATTCTGCAGGCTAAATTTTAAATTTAAAGACCGAAGTGCGCGATAAAATTTCGCGGCGTTTATACTATCCGATCGCAGATATTTGAGCACGCAGGTATCGCGCAATGGGCGCACATTCGGCGTGCGGATGATTAAAGCGCAAAAACTCCAAGCGAGCGCGGCAAGCAGGCTAAATTTAAGGCGTGCATTCGCGATCTTCTGCGGATCCAAGCCCGCTTTGGCTATCTCCATTAAGCCTACTTCAATAATCCACCGGCGCCCAAAAAGCGCCGCTCGGAGTCCGTATCTTTGCGCCCGTGTGCATAAATTTCATAATTTAACGGCGCTTTTGAACGCAGCTTAGCCTATTTAAAGATCACCGCGCCGCGTCAGGATCGTTTCCTAAACCAGGCGTGCTAGTATCTTTGCGGCGGCACAACTTGGTGCCAAATTTAACGCTAGCTAGCATTGCGCTGCCTTTAGCTTGCGTACGGCAAGCGCTCTATCTATGGCAACGCAGCTTCGGCATTAAATTTAAACGCGCTGTCTTTGCGCCGCCTTTAGCTCGCATGCGGCGGGCACCGCCTGCGACGACGCCGAAATGCAAGCCGCTTTTTACCGCGCTACGCCGCAAAAGAGCTTTTAAAATTTTAACGCCCTAGCCTTTTGCGATCTCGTAAAAACCGTCTTTGAAAACAACCTTGCCCGCATCCGCCAGACGCTTTAAAAGCTGCGCGCTGGGCTCGTCAAACATCGCCTCCACGTCGCTCGTGCGCTGCGGACGGCGCGAGAGAGTACGCAAAATTTCATCCTCGTTAAAGCTCAGCCGTTCACTTGCATATTTGGGCACGGCGATGATATTTACGTTTTGATTTTCGATGAAAGTGGCCAGATAGCGCAGCTGCGCCTCACTCACACCCTGCACGCGGTATGCGGGCGGGCGATCGATCGTGCCGAGATCGACGCGGTGCGGGTTGATGCGCGCCAGAGCCGCATTCAGCGCTGCGAAATCCTCCTGCGTGTCGTTTAGCCCGCGCACGACTAGGATTTCGATATCAAGCTCACCGCGAAACTCGCGCGCAAAATCCGCGATCGCGCTTACGATATCCTCGGCGCCAATGCCCGCGTGCGGGCCGTCCACCTTGCGAAAGCTTTTCGCAAGCGCGCTATCTAGCGAAAATTTGCAAATATCAAGCTTCGCTAGGGCCGCGCTGTTTTCGCGCACGAGCGAGCCGTTTGATAAAACGAGCAGTTTCTGCGGCAGGTGCAGCGCCTTTAGCGCGCTCACGAGCTCGGCGAAGCGCGGATGCAGCGTGGGCTCGCCGTTTGCCGTGATCGTGATGACATCAATGCCCGCATGGCTTTGCAGCGCGGTTTTCAGCTCGGTGATGACCGGGCCGATCTCACAGGGCTCGCTCATCGCGCTTACCGGCTTGCCCGCGCCCAGCTCGCAATAGATGCAGTTGAAGTTGCACTGCTTGCGCTGCGGGCTAAGATCGATACCGAGGCTGCGCCCGAACCTGCGCGAGGCCACGGGCCCGAAAATATATCTCATTTTTGCTCCATGATTTGATTTGCGGGGTTTGCTTGCGCGCAGAATTTTGCTTTAAATTTTACTTCCGCGCACCGCCCCGCTATGGCGGAATTTTAAACTTAGAGCTTTGAATTTATCCTTAAATTTGGGGCGCGCGAGCTATAAATTTAAAGCGCGAGCTAAATTTAGCTCGCAAGCTCGCGGTATTTTACGCCGCCACATACACAGCGCGTAAAATTTAATGGCCGCCCCTCCTTGCCGCAAAACGAGGCTGGTCGCGCATAAAGACTTAATGCGCTACTTTACGTGAGCTTAAAGCGCGATGCGACAAACATAAGCGATGTGTCGCCTCAAACGCTGCGATTAAATTTGGTTTGACGTAAATTGACGCCGCTTTTAAATTTTATCGCCGCCTATACTACGCCGTCACACCCTCGCTACGCTCGATACGCATTTTATGACGTGGAAATCCATACCGCAAACCGGATATGCGTCTTGCCCGCTCGTCACTTAGAGCCTACGTGGCTTGAAATTTAGCCAGCGGATTTGGACGAAAATTTAAAGCCTTGTTTTGCCTTTAAATTTCGCCGCGACATCGGCGTTCAAATAATTCAGTGAAATTTTCTCGCAAAAAGCGCGGTGCAGTTGCCGCATAAAAATCTAACGCGATTGCGGTTCGCACGATAATGCCCATGATTAAAAGCAAATTTAAAGCCGTGAGAGCCGATCTCCTCACAACTTCGCGCAAACGCTACGTCCGCTCGTTAAGCGCAGATCCATATACCGCATCCGCGGCCGAATACAAAGCATGACAATGAAAAAAAGTCGAAGCGCAAGCTGCCTCGGACATCACGAATTCAGTAGAGCGGCGCGCTGCAAGCGAGTTCTCGCAAAGTCCGTTTTTAGCGCGCGCTTAGCTCGTGCACCAGATCCACTAGATATTTGGCGTTTTGCACGCTCACGTCGGGTAAAATTCCATGCCCTAGATTAAAGATATGCGCGGCACCCTTCATCGCTGCTAAAATCTCGCGCACGCCCGATTCTATCGCGCCGCGATCGTATAGCCGCATCGGCTCCAGGTTGCCTTGAAGCGCAAATTTGCCCCCGAGCCGCTCGCGCGCAAGCCCCATAGGGGTGCTCCAATCCACGCCCCATACGTCAAAGCTCGCCTCGCCTCGCTGCTCCGCGATACGGCTCAGCCGCGACATCTGCGCGCCCGTGCCCTTGGCA
Organism: uncultured Campylobacter sp.; assembly: GCA_963545665.1. Classification (GTDB taxonomy): domain Bacteria; phylum Campylobacterota; class Campylobacteria; order Campylobacterales; family Campylobacteraceae; genus Campylobacter_B. The sequence goes on from CAUUKU010000001.1 coordinate 66,059, forward strand.
AAGACGATGAGCGGGATATGCGGGAATTTCGCCTTTAAAAATTCCGTGATTTCCAGGATGTATCGCCAGCCGAACTCCTCGTATGCGCTCGGCTCCAGCGCGCCCGCCCAGCTATCGAAGATCTGCACCGCATCGACGCCCGAGCCGATCTGGCGCGCCAGATAAAGCTTCGTCGCCTCCGTAACTAGGCGCAAAATTTCATGCAGAAGCTGCGGATTTTCGTAGAGCATCCTTTTGCAAACGGCGTAATTTTTGCTGCCGCCGCCCTCGATCATATAGGTAGCGATCGTCCACGGCGCGCCGCAAAAGCCGATAAGAGCTTTATCCGCGGCAAGGCGCGAGCGAGTAAGCGAGATCGTATCATAGACGTATCCGAGCTCCGCCGCGGCCTTTTGCGGATCAAGGCGCGCCAAATCGCCCTGAGAGCGGATCGGATTGCTAAAGCGCGGCCCTTCGCCCGCTTCGAAGCGCAGATCCATCCCCATCTGCATCGGCACGACCAAAATATCGCTAAATAAAATCGCCGCATCGACGCCTAAAATCTCCACGGGCTGGATCGTTACCTCGCTAGCGGCGCGGTAGTCACGGCACAGGCTTAAAAAATCGCCCGCCCTCTCGCGCACCGCCATGTATTGCGGCAGGTAGCGCCCCGCCTGGCGCATCATCCAAATGGGCGTGTATGGGGTCTCTTTGCCTAAGCATGCGTCGATGAAAACCATTTTTATCCTTTAAATTTAGCTGTTTTGTCGCGTCGTGTTTAGCTCGCAAATACATGCTGAAGCAATCTGCGCGAATAAAAATTCGCCTAGCCGGAAACTAGCGCGCTTAAATTTAGATACTCGGTGCGGTTTAGATTACGGCGCGCCTTAATCGCTCAAATCTAGATTTTGCGGCGCGGATTTTTGAAGCGGGCTTTTATGCGCCGATCTGCGCGCCTAATTTATAAATTTACGCGGCGCGCGGTGAATTTATAAAATTTCAGATCCGCGCCGATTTAGGCGGCGCAAAATTTTAACGCTCAAGCCTGCGAGGCCGTAAAATTCCAACGCGAGTCTACGGCGCGACGAAATTTAAGCGTCCGAGCCTATGGCGGCATAAAATTTCATCGTTAAATTTCGTGCGCAGGTTGCGAAGCTCCGAAATTCTGCGCCGCGAAATTTAACGACCCCCGACGCCTTATTTTTGCTGCATATCGATCCAGCGAAGCGCGATGCGCACGGCGTTTGTCGCCGCTCCGACGCGGATCTGATCGGCGCTGCACCAAAGGTGCAGAATTTTATCGTCGAAATTGTCCCTGCGGAGCCTACCGACGTAGGTTTCGTTCGTATCGCTCGAAAGCAGCGGCATCGGGTACTCGTTTTTGCTCGGATCGTCTGCAAGCACGATGCTAGGCGCGTTTCTTAAAATTTCACGCACGCGGCTAATCTCGAAATCCTTTTTAAATTTTATCGTGATCGCCTCGCTGTGGCTGCGCAGCACCGGCACGCGCACGCAGGTAGCCGAAACGGCGAAGTTTTTATGCAAAATTTTCTGCGTTTCGTTTACCATCTTCATCTCCTCTTTGGTGTAGTCGTTGTCCAAAAACACGTCGATGTGCGGGATGACGTTAAATGCTAACTGGTGCGCGAAAACTTTAGGTTTGCACTCATCAAGCTTAAATTCAAAAAATTTCTGCAGCTGAAACACGAGCTCCTCCATGCCCTCTTTGCCTGCGCCGCTGGCGGCTTGGTAGGTGCTTACGTCCACGCGCTCTATTTCAAACGCATCATCAAGCGGCTTAAGAATTTGAACCATCTGGATGGTCGAGCAGTTCGGATTGGAGATGATGCCCGTCTCCTTCCACAGCTCGATATCCTGCGGATTGCACTCGGGCACGACGAGAGGGACGTCCTCTTGCATACGAAAGTGGCTCGTGTTGTCGATCACCACCGCGCCGCTTGCCGCAGCAAATGGCACGTAATGCGCCGAAATGGAGCCGCCCGCGCTAAAAAACGCGATGTCGATCTCGTTTTCGTCGAAGGTACTGTCCGTTAGCTCCCTCACGACGTATTCTTTGCCGCGGAATTCCACCTTCTCGCCCGCGCTCTTTGCGCTTGCAAGCGGCAGTATGTCCTTTACGGGGAAGTTCATCTCGTCTAAGACGCGCAAAATCTCCTCGCCTACGGCGCCGGTAGCGCCTACGATGGCGATATTGTAACTACTCATCCTCTCCTCCTTTTAAAATTTCATCGCTAGGGCCGTCGCTCTGCGAATCTTTGCTATCTAAATTTGAATTTAATAAATTTTCATCCTGCGCAAGCTCGTCCGCTTCGCCCTCGTCGCCCTCCTCGGCTTTCGGGCAGGTCGCGATGCTCACGACGTCGTCGCCCTCGACATTTACGACGATGACGCCGCTGGTGTTGCGGCCCGCTTTGCGGATGCTTTGCATATCGACGCGGATCATCTTGCCGCTGGTGGTTAGCGCCATGAGATCCATCTCCTCATCGACCATCACGACGCCGATGAGCTCGCCCGTGCGGTTGGTGAGCTTCATGCAGATGACGCCCTTGCCGCCGCGGTTTGTGAGGCGATACTCGCTCGCGGTCGTGCGCTTGCCGATACCCTTTTGGCTCACGCTTAAAATTTCTTGCATGTCGCTTAGAATAAACGCGGCGCCGATGACCTCGTCGCCTTTCTCTTTAAATTTAATCCCCTTTACGCCGCGAGCGATGCGCCCCATCTGGCGAATTTTATTTAGATTAAATTTAAGGCACATTCCCTTTTTCGTAGCGATGAAGAGCATATTTTCGTTGGCGCTTTGCGGCTCGCCATCTTGCGCGCCCTCGCCTTGCGAAATTTCATCTGAAATTTCATTCTCGCTTCCCTCCAAAATATCCTGCTCGGTCTGCCCTAAAACTTCTTCGACCTCGCCGCCGTCCAGATCGTCGCCGCTTAAGGCGCCTCCTTTGTAGTTTTGCATCTCCTCGGCGCTGTTTGGAGCGATGAGCGCAGTCACCAGCGTATCATCCTCATCCAGGCTGATAGCGCGGATGCCGAGTGAGCGGATGTTTTTAAACTCGCTTAAATTCGTGCGTTTTACGATGCCGTTGCGAGTGAAAAATACGAGCGACTTGCTCGGATCAAAATCGGTCGTAGGGATGATCGCCATGATCTTTTCGTCCGCGCCGAGCTGGATTAAATTTACTACCGCTTTGCCCTTTGCGGTGCGCGAGCCCTCCGGAATTTTATAGACTTTAAGCCAATAAAGCTGCCCGCGGTCGGTGATAAACATAAGCGTATCGTGGGTGTTGCTCGTAAAAAAGCTCTCGATGAAGTCATCGTCATACGTCGTAACCGCCACGCGCCCCTTGCCGCCGCGCTTTTGCTTCTCGTAAGTCTTACTAGGCACGCGCTTGATGTAGCCGCGGTGAGTGATCGTAACGACCATATTTTCATTCGCGATTAGATCTTCGATGTCGATATCCTCGTAGTCATCGACGATTTCGGTGATGCGCGGGCATTTAAATTTATCTTTGATCTCCAAAAGCTCATCTTTGATGATCCCCTCGATTAACTCCTCGCTCTTTAGGATCGCATCAAGCCGCTTTATCTCGGCTAAAATTTCTTTTAGCTCCTCCTCGATCTTTTCGCGCTCAAGTCCCGTTAAGCGGCTTAGCCTCATATCCAAAATCGCGCCCGATTGCGCCTCGCTGAGGCCGAATCTGCTCATTAAATTTTCGCGCGCGACGTTGGTGTCGGCAGAGTTTCTAATCACATCGATCACTTCGTCGATATTATCTAGCGCAATCTTTAAGCCCTCCAAGATGTGCGCTCTAGCGCGCGCTTTTTGAAGCTCAAAAATTGTGCGGCGGATGATGACGGTTTTTCTGTGGTTCAAAAACAGCTTCAAAAGCTCTATCAGCGTGAAAATCTTCGGCTCCTTGCCGTCGATTGCGAGCATTATCACGCCGAAGGTCGCCTCCATTGTAGTTTGCTTAAATAGATTATTCAGCACGATCTCGCTCATCGCGTCGCGCTTAAGCTCTATTACTACACGAATTCCGTCGCGATCGCTCTCGTCGCGTACCTCGGAGATGCCTTCGATCTGCTTTTCCTTTACGAGATCCGCGATCTGTTCGATCAAGCGCGCTTTATTGGTCTGATACGGCAGCTCGTCGATTACGATGACGTCTTTACTAGCTTTTTTTTCAATATGGGTTTTAGCGCGAATTTTAACCCGCCCTCTGCCCGTTTTATACGCTTCAATGATCCCTTTTTTACCGTAGATTATGCCGCCGGTCGGAAAATCGGGGCCCTTGATCTCGCCCATGATCTCCTCTAGGCTTGCGTTTTTATTCTCAAGGAGTATCAAAAGACCGCCCACGAGCTCATCTAAGCTGTGCGGCGGGATATTCGTCGCCATTCCAACGGCGATTCCGCTTGAGCCGTTAAGCAGCAAATTCGGCACGCGCGTCGGCAAAACATCGGGCTCGCTTAGGCTCTCGTCATAGTTCGGCACGAAATCGACCGTCTCTTTATCCAGATCTTTTAGCAGCTCCTCGGCTAGCGGCGTCATACGCGCTTCGGTGTATCTCATCGCCGCAGCATTATCGCCGTCGATCGATCCGAAGTTTCCCTGTCCGTTTACGGTCGGACATCGCATAGAAAAGTCTTGCGCCATACGTACTAAAGAATCATATATCGCCGTATCGCCGTGCGGATGGTACTTACCCATCACCTCGCCCACGATAAAAGCGGACTTTTTATATGGACTTCGCGCGCTTAAGCTCAAATTATTCATCGCATATAAAATTCGTCTATGCACGGGCTTTAGGCCGTCTCTGGCGTCGGGTAGCGCACGACCGATGATGACGCTCATCGAGTAATCAAGGTAGCTCGTCTTGATCGATTCCTCGACGTCTATATCGATGATCTCTTGATTTTCAAAAATATTTTCTTGCATAAAGATCCTTTTAAAATTTAACGAGCGATTATAGCGAATTATTCTTTTGCATTAGCTAAAACCAAGCCGCATACGGGCATAAAGCCGCCCTGTATCAAGCTCTCTCGCGCTTGCAGCATGCTAAGGCCTGAGGTGATGATGTCGTCTACTAGGATCACGGGGAATTGCGGCGGGGTTAAAATTTTAAAATTTCGCTTGTGTTTTAGCCTAAATTCCAAACTCTGCCCCGTGTATTTGACGCGATTTTGCGCGCGCAGGCAGTGAAATTTTGGCTCCACGAGCTCGCTTTTTAGCGCGCGAGCTAAGATCGCCGTGTGCGAATAGCCGCTGCGAGCGTCATCATCCAGCGGCACGGCGTTAAATTTAAAAATCCCGTTCGTTTTAAACATTTCGTAGTTTTGCGGATTTGTAGAAATTTCGCGCTGCAGATGAAGCGGGAATTTTGCCAAGCTTAAAGAGGCTATGCGCGCAAGCACCGCAGCGCCGTATTCGTGATGTTTAGAAAGTATAAGCTCTCGAATTTCGGAGTAGCCGTAGTAGTAAAACACGCTAAAGCCCTCCACCTGCCGCATACTTAGGCGGCATTCGACTAAATTTGCGGCGCAGGCGGCGCAGATCGTGCGCAGGCTAAACGCGCCGCAATTTATGCAGCGCATCTAAAGCGTCGAGATGATTTGATCGGCGGATTTTTTGACGATGTCGTCTAGCAGGCTTTGCACGAAAGGATTGAGCGATCTAGCCGTGCGAAGCGCCGTAAATTTGCTCTGATCTTGAGCTACGCGCTTGGTCGTGGTTTTGTTGCCCTGCACGATCGCGATCGCGACCTCGCCTCTTGCGCTCATATTTTCCTTCGAGTAGCCGTTGATCGCCGCCGAAATGCTTCTAATGTTTACGGTTACGATATTCGGGCTTGCCGGATCGATCTTTACGCCGCGAGCCTCAAGCTCCGCGCGCAAAGCCTTGTCGAACCACGCCGAGAGATTGTTTTTTAAAAGCACCTCATCGACCAGCTTGCCGCCGCTATCGTTGATGACGGCGATTACCATCTGATTTTCGCGCTGATCGTTGATCGCGTTGATATTTACCGACTTGCCGCTTACGGTCTGATCGGCCTTAGAAAGATACGGATTTAAGCTGATGACGCTGCTGGTTTGCGAGCAGGCGACAAAAAATAGCGCAAAGATACCGAGTAAAAATTTTTTCATTTCGATCCTTTTTCTGAAATTCGGGCGCATTGTAGCACTAAATTTAAAATTTATAGATTTTTTTGTATCATTGCAAAATCAAAGGAGAAATTTTGCAAGCACTCGCTTTAAAATACAGACCCAAAAGCTTCGAGCAGCTCATCGGTCAAGACGCCGTCGCCAAAAGCCTCGCGCACGCGCTGGATTCGGGCAGGCTGAGCCACGCATATCTTTTCAGCGGACTTCGCGGCAGCGGCAAAACCTCGACGGCTAGGATTTTTGCCAAAGCGCTTCTATGCGATAAAGGCCCCGCCGGCAAGCCGTGCGAGATCTGCGATAACTGCGTAATAGCAAACGAGGGGCGTCACATCGACATCATCGAGATGGACGCCGCCAGCCACCGTAAGATCGACGATATCCGCGAACTCATCGAGCAGACGAAGTATCATCCCGCGAGCGCGCGCTTTAAAATTTTCATAATCGACGAGGTGCATATGCTCACCAAAGAGGCCTCCAACGCGCTTTTAAAGACGCTTGAGGAGCCGCCTTCTTACGTAAAATTTATCCTTGCGACCACCGATCCGCTCAAGCTTCCCGTCACGGTGCTATCGCGCACGCAGCACTTTCGCTTTAAACCGATCGCAAAAAGCGCCGTCGTGGCGCACCTAGAGCAAATTTTAAAAACCGAAAAGATCGCTTACGAAGAGGGCGCGCTCGAAATTCTAGCGCGCAGTGGCTCGGGCTCGCTACGAGACACGCTCACGCTCCTCGATCAAGCGATTATCTTTAGCCGCGAAGGCATCACGCAGCACGCGATCGCCGATATGCTGGGCTTGCTCGATCCCGTTAAAATTGGCGAAATTTTAGACGTCGTGCTGCGCCAGGACCGCGCGGGCGCGATCGAGATCATCAAAGAGGTCGAAAACTACAACGCCGAAACGATAATCGACGAGATGATCGCAAATTTAAAGGATAAATTCCTACGCCGCGACGCGAAATTTAGCCTGCTGATGTATGAGCGGTTTTTCCGCATTTTAGCGGGCGCTAAGAGCATGCTCGCCATCAGCCCGGACAACACTTATGCAATTTCTATGATGATTTTTATGATGATGGAGGCGGTCAATCTGCGCGAGATCGACGAACTTATCGAGGTCGGAAGATCGCTGGATCAAGGCGAGGGCTATCCTTCCGCTTCGACGCCGAATTTAAACGCGCAAAGCTCCGCGCCGAATTTTAGGTCAAATTCCAACCAAAGCGCGAATTTTGCGCCAAATAGCGAGCCTGGCGGTGCGGCTTTTGCACCGAGTGAGGCGAATGGCGCGACAAGCGGCGTGCCTAGCTTCACGGCAAGCGCAAAACGTCCCGCAAACTCAGCGCAAAACTTCGGTGCGGCAAAACAAAGCCCTGACGCAGGCGGCAAAATAAAACCAAACGCAGGCAGCGACGCGCAGGCCCAAAATTCTAACTCTTCTGTCAAAACGGGCGCTCAAAATGAAATTTACGAGAATTTTTTAGCCAAAATTTACGACCGAGATTACGATCTAGGCGAGAAATTTAGCAAGTGCGTGGAATTTTTAAAGCTCGAGCGCGGCACGCTGTATCTGCTCTCGCGCGCGCAGGGACAGGACAGAGAGTACCTACGCAAGGGCTCGCGAGCGATAAATAGCGTGCTAAAATCGCTTTTCGGCGAGAGCGCGAAAATCAAAATCGAGCAAGGCGCGCCGCAGAAGCAAGAAAATTCTGCGCAAAACAGCGCGGAAAATTTCGCCCCTAGTAACGTAGATAGTGCAGCGAATGGCAAAGCAAAGGACGGGGCGGGCAGTGCGGCAAAACCGCTTGAAAATTCTAGCGATACGACAAGCGGCGCGCAGAATTCCGATTCGGGCGCAAGCAAGACCGCAAACTCCGAGCAAAATGAAATTTCAAACGGCGGCGAAAATTCCAAAAAAAATTCCGCGCCAAAAGTAGCAAAACCGAAAGAAAACGGCGATAACAGCGAGAGCGAAAAACAGCCGCCCAAGGACGATCTATTAAGATCCACCGATCCGCAAAACTACGCCGCAAAGCCTCGCGATACGAGCAAGAGCGTGCGCGCTGCCAAGGCAGGCCTCGCCGAGCTCGCAAACGGCGCACAGGACGGCAAGGAAATTTTAATCTCCGAGATGAATAGGCTATTCGGCGAACCCACCAAAATCACGGAATAGCGCCCGCTGCGGATAAATTTACACTGCGCCGCGTGATTTTAAATTTAAGCGTGCAAAAACAATATCGAAATTTACGCGGCGAGAAAGCCTGTGCGATTTTAAAATTTAAGCGCGCAAAGGCGGTGTCTAAATTTACGTGACAGACCAAAGTCGCGCGATAAATTTTAAAATTTTGCGGCGCGCGATTGAGCTCTAAAAAGCAAGCTTTAAATTTGATCGTCAAAGCGAGCTTTAAATTTTCACCAAAGCAAAGCGGCTTTAAATTTAACCGCGCTGGCGATCTAAAATTTATACGCCGCGGCAGTCTAAAATTTAGCGCGCCAAGTATCCGCGCAGTATGTCCCGTGCGAGCTCAAAATTTAAATTTAAACGCGCTCTCCGCAGCTCTAAAGATAAAATTTTGTGCGCCTGTATCGCAAATATAAAATTCCGCGCTCATCCGCACCATGCCGATACGACTTTAGCCGTACCGCGCCCTCGCCTGATGCGCTCTCTCAAACTTTCATCAAACTTTTTGCGATATAGTTTTAGCCGCATCTGCGCTGCTGCTCGTGCAAAAACGCGGACGCCGATTGTCCGCGGACGCTGCAACCCACAGCCAAAATTTCGCCCAATCAATACCGCGGCGAGCCGAGCAGCCGCAGTATTGATCATGTCTAATTGCAAAATTTCAAAAATTTATCTCGCGAAATGAGTGCAGCCGCACAAACTCGGTTGCAAGCGGCCCAAAATTCCGCTCTACACGGCTTAAGAGCGATGAAATGCCGCCGAGATGGGCTCACGCAAGCACTACCAGGCCCGCTGTAAGTCCACGCAATTTCGCCGATAAAATTTTACAAATTTACCCGCAAGCAGGCTGCAAGCGATATGAAATTTTAACGAGCGCACCCATTTTAGCGAAATTTGCAAGCGGTGTTGTAATGCTTTTTAAAATTTAAGAAGTCGGGCGAGACAAAGTGCGCGGATACGAGATCGTGCTTTGCGAGATAAAATTTTACGAAGCGGCGGCTCCGATTGAAATTTTAAAGCAAATTCGCAAGCTTTGCATTTTTGGACCCGCGCCATTGCGCCGGGTTCTGCGCATTTTTAAAGCGGGCGTGCGATCTTTGCGGTGCAAAATCCGAAAAACGCCGCTTTACGAATAAAATTTAAAGGCGATCTGTTTTGCGACGTGAAATTCAAAGGCGAGCTATTCGCGATATAAAATTTTAAAACGCACGACGTTTTGCGGTATGAAATTTCAACGAGCACTCCGCCGCGTCGCGCAAAGACTTAACAAGCGCACCGTTTGGCGAGCCGAAATTCTGCGAGGTGCGCGAAATGGATTTTCAAAAATAGAGCGGTCGGGGGCGTATGAGCGGATTTCGATACGGACGCGCGGCGCGCTAATCCGGCGCAAGGCAAGCAAGGAGTAGCGCGGCACGGATTCGATACGGTCATGCGACCAAGCGATGAGGCTCTTAAGAGGCACGCCGTACGAGCAAGCGGGCGGACGGCCAAGCAGCGAGCAAGACGATATTTACCGAGCTCAAATCGTTCAAGCGGTAGGAATTTTGATAAAAATATTCCGGTAAGCAAGGATATGCGAGTTAAAATCGCTCGCGCGGACAAACTCGTGCAGACGAGCCAAAAGGCAGAAATTTCCCGATAAACGCGACAATCGTCTTAATTTCAATGCTAATTAATGCATTTTAATGTAAAATTCGCTAAAATTTCATTTAAAAGGTCACCAAAATGCGCGGATATAAAATTTTCTCCGGCACCGCAAATCCCGAATTTGCCAAAAAAATCTCCAAATATCTCTCGCTACCGCTTAGCGAGTGCGCGATCAAAACCTTCAGCGACGGCGAGATCAGCGTCCAGATCGGTGAGAGCGTGCGCGGCAAAGACGTCTTCGTCATCCAACCCACATGCGCGCCCGCAAACTCCAATCTGATGGAACTTCTGATCCTAACCGACGCGCTGAAGCGCTCCAGCGCGAGCTCGATCACGGCGGTGGTGCCGTATTTCGGCTACGCTCGCCAAGACCGCAAGGCAGCCCCGCGCGTGCCGATCAGCGCAAAGCTCGTGGCCAATATGATGCAGACGGCGGGCATCGATCGCGTCGTCACGATGGATCTACATGCGGGGCAGATACAGGGCTTTTTCGACGTGCCGGTCGATAACCTCTACGGCTCGATCGTGCTGATCGACTATCTAAAAAGCAAAAATTTGAAAAACCCGATCATCGCTAGCCCCGACGTAGGCGGCGTCGCGCGCGCTAGAAGCTTCGCCAAAAAGCTCTCGCTCGATCTGGTGATCGTCGATAAGCGCCGCGAGGAGGCGAACAAAAGCGAGGTGATGAACGTGATCGGCGACGTGGCGGGCAAGGACGTGATCCTAATCGACGATATGATCGATACCGCAGGCACCATCGTCAAGGCCGCGGGCGCGTTTAAGCAGCGCGGCGCAAACAGCGTGCGGGCGTTTTGCACCCATGCCGTACTAAGCGGCCCCGCGTACGAACGCATCAAAGAGGGGCTGTTGGATCAGCTCGTGGTGACCGACACGATCCCGCTAAGGCAGGAGTGCGACCGCATCAAAGTAATCAGCGTCGCGCCGCTTTTCGGCGAGGTCATCAGGCGCGTATACCACGACGAGAGCGTAAATAGCTTGTTTAACTAAAAATTTTAAAATTTAAAACGCGGCGCCCGTTTTAAACAAAGTGCAAAAACAGGCGCCGACAAAATGAGGCGCGGCGGATCTAACATCGCACGGTAAATTTCGCCGCGGCGCGCAAAATCAACTTCGGCACGGCGTATTAACTGCCGCGCTTTAAATTTATTGCATCGAGCAGCTGCGAAGCTGCGTTTAATTTAGTATAATTTAGCACGCATTTAAAGCTAATTCGTCCTGCCGCGTATGCGGTCGCGCTCCCACCGAACCTCGCTTTAAATTTCGTCGCAAAAATCCGCAGAGCGTACCGATGCATACGCCGGTCGGTCGTGCTTTAAATTTTACCGCAGATTTGTTCGCGATGTGAAGCCCGCGAGCCGCTAAAATTTCTTTATAATCTCCATCAGACGCTTAACCATGGCCGCGATCGCATCATTTTCATAGCTATCGTCGGTATTTTGCATCGTTATGGTTTTCATAGTGGCGAAAAATCCGGGATTGTAAAACTCAAACTCATCCTGCGTGTAGTTTCTTAGCACCTGCTCGCCTCTTACGATTTGGATCTGATAAGCAACATCTATACCGCCGATTCTATCGCTCGGAAATGGACTGGCTTCGCCCACAAAGCCCCTATGGTGTTTTATTGTGATTTTAAGCTCGTCGGTAGAGTTTTGATCCAGCAGGTTCGCCTCTTTTAGCGCCGCTAAAAGCTGCTCGTCGTATCTCTTCTCAACCGCTTCCGGCGGCTGATAGACAAATTTTTTCGGATTGTGCTTTTGCAGGTGAGTGTAGGCAATGCCTTCGAATTTATACGCACTTGCGATCGGCACCTTCGGCCTAGGCGCGCCGCAGCTCGCTAAAAACAGCGCCGCAAGAAGCAAAGCTAGAAATTTTTTCATTTTCTATCCTTTAAAATTTCATGAAATTATACAAAAATG
>CAUUKU010000002.1:0-59197 GCA_963545665.1 uncultured Campylobacter sp.
ACCGAGATCTACACTCGACTAGTCGTCGGAAGCGTCAGATGTGTATCAGAGACAGATATAATTGTGTCGAAATTGCATATATGGCAATTTTGCATATTAGTATTTTCAAAAGGAGAAAATATGGCGAATAAAGGCAAGGTCATATGCCCGTATTGCGGCACAGGCTGTCAAGTCGAGCTGACCGCGGAAGATAACTTCATCAAATCCGCGACCGGCGTAGGCGACAACCCCGTAAATCAGGGATGTCTGTGTTTGAAAGGATACTACGGCTGGAACTACGTAGGCTCTAGAGATAGGCTTACTACGCCGCTGATCCGCAAAAAAGACGGTAAATTTAGCAAAGACGGCGATTTAGTCGAGGCTAGCTGGGACGAGGCACTTGATCTAGTAGCTAAAAAGATGCTTGAAGTTAAAGAAAAATACGGTCCCGATGCGCTTGCGGGAAACTATTCCGCTCGCTGTTCGCACGAGGATAACTACGTAGCGCAGAAACTGCTTAGAATTTTAGGCACGAATAATATCGACCACTGTGCGCGCATTTGACACGCTCCGACAGTAGCAGGACTTGCTAAAACAATCGGAAACGGAGCTGCCACAAATAGCTTTACGGAGATCGGAATTCACAGTAATTGTATCGTGATGATCGGCTCGAACCCAGAAAACGGCCACCCTATCGTCGCTATGCACGTGCAAAGAGCGCTCAATAGGGGTGCAAAGCTTATCGTCATCGACCCCGTTAAAACAGAATTTGCCAACCGAGCCGCAGTGCATTTGCAGCTCGAGCCGGAGCACAATATACCGGTCATCAACGCTTTAATCCACGCTATCATCGATGAGGATTTGGTAAATCACGAATTCGTAAAAAATTACACCAAGGGCTACGAGTACGTAAAAGAGGCGGTCAAGGACTATTCGCCCGAAGCGGTAGCGAAATATACGAGACTAAATCCCGAAGATATCAGAAAAGCGGCTAGAATTTACGCCACTACGCGTCCTGCGGTCATTACGCACGGAATGGGCGTAACCCACTTCAACCACGGCGTAGGCGCAGTTTGCGACATTTCAAATTTAATGCTCGTAACGGGCAACGTCGGCGAGCTTGGAAGCGGCGATCTACCGATCCGCGGACAAGAAAACGTCCAGGGATGCTGCGATATGGGAATGCTTCCTAACGTCTTCACCGGCTACAAAGCCGTAACCGACGAGAACGCGCGTGCGTGGTTCGAGCAGCAGTGGAATTTACCGAAAGGCCATCTAGACGGCAAGATCGGTATTCACAAAACCGAAGTGCCCGATGCGATACTCGACGGCAGGGTAAAATTTTTCTGGACGATGGGCGAAAACCCGGTTATGACCGATCCGAACGCAAACCACTTCCTACGCGCGATCTCCGAGGTGGAGATGTATGTCGTGCAGGATATTTTCTTAACCGAGACGAGCCGCAAAGCAGACGTCGTACTCCCCGGAGCTTGCAGCGGCGAGAAAGAGGGTACTTACGCCAACGCCGAGCGCCGCGTGCAGCACAGCGAGATCGTCGTAACGCCTCCGGGACAAGCCAAGCAAGACTGGCAGATCATCTGCGAGCTTGCCAGACGCTTGGGTCTTGGAGATCATTTTACGTTCCAATCACCCGAGCAAATTTGGGAAGAGGTGCGCAGAGTGGCTCCGCACAATTACGGCGGTATGAGCTATTACCGCATCAAAAAATATCACGGACTTCACTGGCCGTGCCCTGATGAGAATTCCATGGGCGGACCTGCGTTGTATCTTGATAAGAAATTCTTTACTCCGGACGGCAAGGGAAATTTCATCCCTGTGCTATTCGTGGACGATAAGAGCAAGATCGAAAGCGCCAAAGAGGAATTTGCAAAGCGTATGAATTTGCCGCAGGATTACCCCGTAATGGCGGGCTCGGTCGATGAGAAGACCGACGAAGAGTTTCCGATCCAGCTTCTAACTACGCGTAAGGTTTACGAGTACGCTGGAGGCGCGATGACTAGGCGCTCTAAGACCGTAGAGCAGGGCGGCGACGCAATAGGACCGATTGCGGAAATGAATCCGAAACTCGCCGAGCGATATGGAATTTCGCAGGGCGATTTCATCGTCGCGTGGAGCCGCTACGGCTATATCGCGATCAAGGCGGACATCACCGAGTGTATAATGGACGGTATCATTCAGATGTCTTATCACTACTGGGAAAGCTGCTGCAACGAGCTAACCAGCGGCGGCTGGGATCTCATCGCTAAAACGCCTACGTTTAAGGCGGCGATTCAGATCAAAAAGATCGACGAGGCGGAGTTCTTGCGTATCCGCGAGCTTAAGCGCATTAAGTTTCAAACCAACAAAGTCGTTTACGACGACTTCCACCACCATCCGATTAAATTCTGATTACAAGCGGGATTTAATGCAGCGGATCGCCTAGCGCGGTCCGCTTTTTACGTGCTTTGCATGCATAAAATTTCAACTTTTGCTTAAAATACGGCTCTCTTGAAAATCCTTTCGTTTAATAATTTGCTAGCTCTGAAAAACCGCTATCTTTAAATTTGCTTGTTTAAAAATCCATTATTTTAAAATTCGCCGGTTTGGGAAACCACTCTCTTTAAATTTACTTATTTGATTTATGAAATTTCGCGGAAGCTTCGGGCTTGGGTTTTTATCTCGACTCATAGTTCGCCGCGGTTAAATTTATCCTCGTCTTATACCCGCCGCGTCGAAATACTTTGCGCCTGCGATTTTAAATTTTACGTAGAATTTAAAATTCCAAATACGTGGCGCAGGCCGAAATTTAAATTCGGCGCGGACGCGGTCCGCCTCACCGCTAGCGTCGCGCGAGCGGGGTTGGTAAGGAGCACCCCGCTAACTCCCGAGCGCCGCTCCTTACAAGCTATGTTATGATACATGTACGACGCTAATCTATACCGACAAAAATTTTAACTCATAAATTTAAACTATACAGTTCGTGATATAAATTTAAAAATCTAGAATTTCGCTATGTAGAATTTTGCCTCTAGAATTTAGGTCGTGGCGACATTTTCTCTTAAGGGGGAAGGGGCGCTACTTGCGAGGCGCTCCCCTTCCCCCTTAAAATCCCCTAACCCCTGGCACGCTCAAGGGGCGAGCCTTGCGGCTCGCGTCAAATTTTATAATTGCGCTCGGCTCCTTTGAATTTTTTTTGCGATTTAAAATTTCCTACGGAGTCACCCTTACGATTAAATTTTCTGTTAAATTCAAAATTCTATAGATTTCGCGCTGTGTTTTACTAAAATGCCGATAAAATTTTAAAAAGGCTCGGCTTGAAAATTAGCGCATTGAAATTTTAAATTTAACCGACTGTTTGCAAAATGGACGGCGAGGGCCAGAATAGCGGACGAATTTCACTAAAATTCCGTTATGGACAGCGCTCTATGCGCCGTCACATAAATTTAGAGTATTCGATAAATTTTAAAACATTAAAACGGGATATTAAAGCAGTCAAATGGTTCTTTAAGCTCGGCTAAATTTAAAGCGCCCGAGCGCTTAAAATTTTACGGCGAGCAGCCGTTTTGAAATCAGATAAAAGTCGATCGGAATAAAGCCGCGGAATCGGCAAGGCTAGCTGCTACGAGCTTTACAGAACCCGCAAATTCTATAAAAGCCGGCCGCCGGCTAAATTTTAAAATTTTAAATTTTACGACGAGGGTTTGTTTTCAAACAGATCCGCGTGTTTGCCGCGCAAAAACTCGACTACGGCGATCACTTCGTCCGCGCCGCTAGCATCCGAGCTTTCAAGCACCGTATCGATATTTTCGATGTAGAGCTGCGCCGCGTCGGCGAGCCGCTCGCGCTTCACGCCCGCATAAAGCAGCATCGCGTCAAGCAGGATGTTGATCTCGTAGATGAGGTCCTGCTCAGCGATTTTTTCGTCATTAGTTTTCATCTTCTTCCTTTGAAATTTGAGTTTTTTTCTCGATCAGATCCACGATTTGCGCCTTTACGGCTTCGTACGAGCTCGCGTCCTTAAAGCCCGCAAACATCCCGCCGCTCGCGTTTACGTGCCCGCCGCCGCCCAGAAGCAGCTTTGCCATTTCGCTAACGTCGATCTTGCCGTCGGCGCGGAAGCTGAGCGTTTTTTTGCTCGTTACGTCGATGAAAAAATCAACATCGGGGTTTTGCGTCAAAAAGTCGTTGCCGATGACGCTTACGTTGCCGATATTGTAGGTCAAAATGCCCTTTTTATCGAGGTAGTCGATCTCGAAGCGCTGCTTTTGCGCGCTTAGACGGGCGACTACGAAATGCGAGACGAGATTGCTTAGCGTATCGTCGCGCTCGCTTTTAAAAAATTCCTTCTTTATGCCGTGCAGCGCGCTATCTAGCGCTATGTGCGCGTTTGGCTCGTCTTGAAATTTAAAAATTTTTTCTAACAGGAAAAAGATATAATCCCTGCTCTCCCGCTCAAACATGATCTTATTGATCTCTTTTGCGCCCGAGACCATGCCGAGGCAGACCTTGCCGAGCTCAAACTCGCTCTGCTCCTTCAGCCAGATGTCCACGGCGTTTACGACGCGCACGAGCTTATCTAGCCGCGGCGAGCCGCCGAACATCGCGCCGAAAAAATCATAAGTGATCTTCGTGGCGCAACGCGATGAGTCCAGGAAATACCACGGGAATTTCTTCGCGCACTCAAGTCCGCTTTGATGGTGATCTAGAAGGATCACGCGGGCGTTGCGGCGCGCCAGTTCACCGCTAAATTTCTCGCACTGTGCGGGCAGTAAATTTAGATCGGTGATTAAAACTAGGCTTTTTTCGTCTGCGTCTGCGGCAAGCCGCTCATCAATGCGCTCAAGGATGAGTTCAAATTTTTCGTTTATCTCCTTGCCGTAGTTGGCGTTAAAAAATTCCACGTCCGTCAAGTAGTGCGCCGCGACGAACTGCGCGCCGTAGCCGTCTAGATCGGTGTGGCTGAGGTGATAAATCGTCATTTGCACTCTTTGCCGATGATGGCGGCGAGCGTGATCGTGTCCATATACTCATCCACCCTCTCTTGCAGCTCGTTAAACATCAGATTTACGCGGCACAGCGCCCGTCCGTTAGGGCAGGTCTCGACCCCCTCGGCGGTGCAGTCAAAAACCGTCGCTTTGTGGTTCTCTGCACTTTTGATAATCTCGCTAAGCGTGATCTCATCCGCATCTCGTGCGAGCACGAAGCCGCCTTTTGCGCCTTTGTAAGAATTTAGAAGTTTTGCGCGAGCTAAATTTTGTAAAATTTTAGCCAAAAAGCTTCGTGAGATCCCGAGCTTGCTCGAGATCGAATCGACGTCCATCGACTCCTCCTTGCCCGCGATGCAAATCATTGAAAGTAGGGCGTATTCGCTCGCTTTTGTAAAAAGCATTGTCATCTCCTTTGATACCAAAGCGTGCATTTTACATCAAAAAAGCAAAAATTTAGGTTAATTAAGTATAATCGCTTCCTATTTTACCGATCAGGAGGTCATCATGGCTTTAGACACGGCTCAAAAAGCACAGATAGTTGCGAAATTCGCTAGAAGAGAGAAGGACACGGGCTCTGCGGAGGTGCAAATCGCGCTTCTTACTGAGAGAATCACGCTTCTTACCGCCCACATACAGGCAAATCCGAAAGATTTTTCATCCCGTTTAGGACTGCTAAAGCTAGTAGGCCAGCGCAAAAGGATGATGAAATATCTCAAAAACAAAGACTATGCAGTTTATTCCAAGCTCGTTAGAGAGTTAGGCTTAAGAGATAAATAAGCTTCTTTGCTCGCGGCGGCGTTTATTTTGTCGCTGCGACTTATACACGGCGTCCGTCAAACGGCGGGCGCTTTTTTTTATGCCCAGAATTTTAGACGGCTACACTTTTTCAATTTTTGAATTTTTTGAGAATTTTGTAAAATTTATGAATTCTGCTTGGATTATGAAATTTTAAAATTCCATAGAAATTTTGAAATTTCGTCGAATTCCAACGGTTCGCGTCTGCTACGGAATTTTGAAATTACGAGCGGCGATAAATTTTATCTGCGCCGTCTTGCGTGCAGCCAGAATTATACATTTGCGCTGTTTGGATCATCCAATCTGCATCAAAATTTAATTGTCAAATTCCAAAGAATTTAGATGAAGCTTTTACCATACCGTCAAAAATAGGGCGGCTCGTAGAATTTCATTTTTTGGAATTTTTAAAAATAATTTTGCTTCTTGCAATTTGAACTTTTATTTAAACGCCGCAAAGCTCATAAAATTTGCCCATTTAAAGATACTTTCGACGCGCTTAAAGCCCGCGCTTAGCGCCAAGGCGCGGTTTTCCGCCTCCGTGTATGGCACGAGCACGTTTTCGAGCGCTTCGCGTTTTTGCGCGATCTCGTAGCGCGAGTAGCCCTGCGCGCGCTTGTAATCCTCGTAAATTTCGATCATCCGGCGCGCCAGCGCAGGGTCTTCATAGACGATCTTTTCGCTAAAGATCAAAACCCCGCCCTCGCGCAATCCGTCGTAAATTTTACTCACGAGCGCGGCTCGGCGCGGCGGTCTGATGAACTGCATGGTGTAGTTTAGGATCACGGCGTCGCAGTCCGCGAGGCTCGCATCCAGCACGTCCGATACGCCAAGCTCGAGCTCGGCGCCGAACGCCGCCGCCTTGGCGCGGGCGTTTTTTATCATCGCTTCCGAGCTGTCGATACCGCACAGCCGCAGATCTGGGCGCAGCGCAAACAGCGCCAGTAGCGCGGTCGCAGTCGAGCAGCCAAGATCGATCGCGCGTGCATTTTGCGGCAGTATCCGCGCCAAAAGCTCGCTACTAAGCCGCGTGCTTGCCTCGTAAAACGGCACGCTGCGGCCGATCATATCATCAAAAACCGACGCGACGCTGGCGTCAAACTCAAACTGCTTTTTGATAGGCTCTTTAAAAATTTCGTCTTTCATCCGTTTCCTTTTTGGTTTTGCTATTTGCGCAGTACCCGTCTTGCGGCCGCCGAACGCAGGATTTTTGCCGCACTTGCCCGTGCGGATCGCCTAAATTTTACACTCGGAACGCGCTTTTGATTGCAGACGCGCTACATCTCGGCTCGCACCGAGCTTCGAGCTGCAATCTAGTCGGTGCGGAATTTGCGCGAGTAAATTTTTTATGCCCGCTTAGCGCCTTGCTAGCCAAGAGCTCGCGCTGTTAAACTTTAGCGTTTTAATTTTATGCCGCCAAATTTTGCACCGCCAAATCAGCTTCTTCAAATTTTTTAAACATGGGTGCATCATGCCCAAAAGCCCTGCAAGCAGAATTTCGTAAGCGTTTTACGATTTTGCGCACCGCAAATTTTAAGCTCGGCAAAATTCCCGCTTGGCTAGACGCGAAATTTAGCCGCTCAGCTCTTGTTTTGCACTCAAGGGCTAGCCCGCTAATTTAGGCTTTGCTCGCAGCTAAATTTGCGTCATCGCTAATCTTGCCGCAGCTCGCGTCGGCTTTGCATACTCAAGCCAAAAGCGCATTAAGGCTCTGGGGCGGAAAGCGCTACTAAATTTCGCGGTCTTGCAAAATCCGCTCCGCTTCGGCGGCGTCTTTTAAAATTTGCTCTTTAAGTCGCGCCGGATCGGTAAATTTTTGATTTTCGCGCAGAAATTTTATAAATTTCACGCAGGCAAATTTCGCGCCGCCGTTTTTACCCACAGCCTCTAAATTTTTATTTTCGGCGTCCAAGCTCTCGCTTGCCGCAAAATTCTGCGTAGAAATTTCATTCGAATTACGTGCTGAAATTTCATCTAAATTTCGCGCAGGATCTGTAGCCTGACCCCCGCAGTACGGCGCGCGATCTTGCGCGGAATTTACGGCCTCGAAGCCCGCAAAGCCCCCCAAAATGTGCGTTTCAAGCGCGAAAGCCCCGTCGGTGCTAAGGCGCTCTCCTACAAAGCTCACGCTTTTATATATTGCGCCGCGCACGCTCGTGACGGTTGCGTAAACGCCGCTTTTGGGGATGAAAAACCGGCCAGGCTCGAGATTTAGCGTCGCTACAAACTCTCGCGCCCCGCGCCCTTGACCGCGTACCATCCGTCCGCAGAGCTCGTAGTCTCGACCTAAGAGCTCCGCCGCCGCCTCGCACCATCCGCGCGATAAAAGCTCCTTGATCCTGCTTGAATGCACGCCGCCGTCTACTTTAAACTCGCCTACGACGCAGGTTTGTCCGCGAAATTCGCGCTTTAAAAACTCCACGTCCCACGCCCGATCACGTCCAAATCTAAAGTCCTCGCCTACGACGATTTTTTGTAAATTTATGAAATTTTGCTCTAAAAGCTCGATGAATTCGCCTCCGCTTAGATTTTTAATTTTGCTAAGCTCGCAGTAAAAGAGCTTTTTCTGCGTGTAGGCGCCGCGGGACGCGAAGGGGGTGAGTTTTGCGCCACCGCCCGCTAGGATCACGATTATCGCGCCGTGCTCGCCTAAATGCTCGAATAATTTTTGATGCCCCAAATGCATGCCGTCGAAGTTACCGATTGCTACGGCGCGCACGTCATCGCGGCTTGCGCCTTGCAGCGTCGCAAAAATTTCGTCTCGCGCAAATCGAACCTCCAGCACTTCGCGCACGTCCTCGCCCCACGGCGGGCAAATTTTACCAGTTGCGGCGAGGTTTGCGCCGTTTTTTATAAAATTTTGCGCCGTTTTTGAAAGAATTTCATCCTCGTCGCGCTCGGGGCCTTCGGATGCGAAACCTTCGCGCTTGGAGCTCTTGCGCGCCCGGCTTTTGCATCCGGGGCCTTCTTGCGACGAGTTTTCATGCCCGCTGTGCCTCTTTCGTTTTAAAAGCTCATCCATTATTTCTGCTTCGTCCAGACGATTTTATTGAGGTCGTAGCCGCTGTGCTTGGCTTTTTTGAGATAGACGATGCGGATCGGCTCGGGCAGTTTTTTTGTGCGCGAGAGGATATACAGCTCGCTCGTGTCCGCACCGAAAACCAGCGCATAGCGGTACTCGCCGTCGACCTGCGCCACGCGGTAAGTGGTGTCCGAGATGAACCCTTTTTGATAGAGCAGGCCTATGTTTTTATCGCCCGCGAACTCTAGCACGTGTTGTTCGTTTTTGATTTTGCCCGAGCTCGTCTGGGCTGATTTTAGGAGGTTGATGGTGGAATTTTTATCGACGAAGCACTCGTAGGCGGTGTTTTGCAGATCGTCATCGCTGCCCTTCATGCGGGCGATCTCATACCAGCCGCCGCTAAATTTAGCGATGTCGAAGTTTTTTACGATCGGCGCTTTGGGGTTTAAGCTTTTGGCGCATGAGCCCAAAAATAGCGCGCTTAGCGCCAATATAATTAAGTTTTTAAATTTCATCGTTCATCCTTTTTAGAAGATAGAAAAATTCTTGATTTCCCTCTTTACCCGTGATTTTGCAGGCGCTAGCGTGCAGCGCGGCAAGCCCTAGCTCGGCGCATAGACGCTCAAATTTCGCCCGCGCACCGCGCACCGCTTTTTCGTCTTTGAGCACGCCTTTTTTATTTCGCTTCGCCTCCGCGCCGACTTCAAATTGCGGCTTAAATAGCACGATGAGAGCGCTTTTTGCGAGGCTCGCGAGGCTTTTTAAGATCAAATTTAGCGAGATGAAGCTCACGTCGCAGGTGATGAGATCAAATTTTTTCTTGCTTGCAAATTCCCTGATGTCGGTGTTTTCGCGCACGATCACGCGGGGATCGCGTCGCAAAATTTCGCTTAGCTGCGAGCTGCCGACGTCAAGCGCGGTCACGCTCTTTGCGCCGCGCTGAAGCAAAATCTGCACAAATCCGCCAGTGCTGCTGCCCACGTCCAAAACATCGGCTCCCGCTAAATTTAAAACCTCTTTTTGAGAGGGCTTTGTTTGTAGCGGCTCCGCGCCGCCTTCTCTGCGGCACGCGCCCGCCTTGCAGCCCGATTTGGAGGCTGCCGTATTTGAAATCTCTGCCGCCTTGGCGTCTGCGTCCGTTTGCAAATGCTCTGCCGTCTCGGCACCCGCGCTCGTCTGTAAAAATTCCACTGTTTGCTTTCCTGCACCGGTTTGCAAAAGCTCAGCAGTCTCGGCGCTAGTTTTTGCGGTACGGATCGTCGCGGTATTTGTTTCTGCGATCTTTGCCGTCGTCGTGCTTGGAATTTCGGTCGTCTTGTTCGCGCCTAAAATTTTATCCGTAGTCGCAAAATCTACATTTGAAATTTGCATCGTTACTTCGCCCGCTCTTTGTGTCGCTGCCGACTTGCTATCCGCGCTCTTTGCGGCACTGCACGGCTTTGAAATTTCTACCGCCGAGTTAGGCGAATTTGCGGCGCAGCTTGCCAAAAGCCCGTTTTCGGCTAGCTCATCCAGAAAGCCCGCAAGCTTGAGCGCGCCTCTGCTTACGTAAATTTGATCAACCGCGCTGATTTCACCGCTCTGCTCGGGCGCGATCTGCGCAGAGGGCCTGTTTTGCACGGCGCCACGCAGCAAAATTTTATCCTGTTTTATCAGCGCGGCAGCCTGATTTCTGCTAATTTTAAGCGTATTTGCGACGAGCAGATCAAATCTCATTTTGCTTTCTCTCCGCGCCGCGATGAAATTCTAGAGTTTACGCAGCTTTTGCGCGAGCTTGAGTTTAAAATTTTATCGCGCATAGCAAAGTCGCGTGCAGCAGTGCTGCAAGGCTCAAACTTTAACCTGCGCCATGCCGCAAATTTAACCATACTGCGCATTTTAAATTTCGGCTCGCCGTGCGTTACAAATTTTATCTCGCCGCTAGCGAAAATTTTAAAATTTTTCCTATCGGCGCAGCGTTTGGGTGCCGCAAAATTTTTAAAATTCTCGCGCTTTGTAAAACGCACAAGCGCCGTAGGATAGGGGTTGCTTTTGAAATTTAATCCCGCGCCGTTTGCGTGCGGGTTCGGCACCAAACAAAAAACCTTCACTCACCGCTCCCCGCAAGCGCTTCAGGCTCGCTCTTATTAGGTGGATTTGCGCCGGGCGTCGCCGGGCTCGCAAGCGCTTCAAACTCGCTCTCGTCGATCACCCGCACGCCGAGTGAGCGAGCTTTTTGCAGCTTGGAGCCCGCTTCTGCGCCTGCGAGTACGAAGTCGGTCTTGGCAGATACCGAGCCCTGTACCTTCGCGCCCATCGCCAAAAGCCTGGTCTTAAACTCGTCGCGCGGACGGCTGAGCGTGCCGGTGATGACGACGCTGTGGCCCGTGAAGGCGCTTTTGGTGGTCTGCATCTGGGGCGGGCGCGGCGTGATGATTTCGCTTAGATTTAGAATTTTTTCGCGATTTATCTTGCAAAACTCCGCTAGGCTCCTTGCCATCGCCTCTCCAAAGCCCTCCAGGCGCAAAATTTCATCCTCGCTCGCATCCAGCCAATCCTGCCCGAATGCCGCGGCGATCTTGCGCGCGGCTACCTCGCCGATGTGCTCGATCCCTAAAGAAGCGATGAAGCGCTCAAGCGGCGCGTTTTTGCTCGCATTTATCGCGCCCAAAAGGTTTGAAATTTTTTTATCCGCGAAGCCCTCAAGATCCGCCAAATCCTGCGCGCCGAGGGCGTAAATGTCGCTGATCTTTGAAATTTTGCCGCTTTCAAAAAGCTGCGTGATCGTCGCGTCGCTTAGCCCTTCGATATTCATGCATTTTTTAGAGCAGAAATAGATCAGCGAACCTATCACGCGCGCCTTGCAATCGAGGTTTTGACACTTTATGAGCGCGCCTTCGTCAAGCAATTTCTCGTCGCAAACCGGGCAGCGACCCGGGCGCGAAATTTCGCTCTGCGTGCCGTCTCTGCGCTGTTTGTAAACGCTCGTGATCTTCGGGATCACGTCGCCGCTGCGGATGATGCCTACGAAGTCGTTTTTCATCAGCCCCAGCCGCGCGATCTCGTCGAAATTGTGAAGCGTCGCGTTTGAAACGTTCGCGCCGTCGATATTTACGCTATCTACGACGGCTACGGGGGTTACCGCGCCGGTGCGGCCGACCTGCAGATTGATCTCGCGCAGCCGCGTTACCTTTTCGATCGCGGGAAATTTATACGCGACCATAAAGCGCGGAAATTTCACCGTATAGCCCATCTGTGCGCACTTTGAAAGCTCGTTTACGCGGATTACCATGCCGTCAAGCATCAGGTCTTTGCTCGCGCGCATGCTATGTAGCGCTTCGTATGCGCTCCTGATCTCGCTCGCGCCCGAACAGATGCGGCAAAACTCGTCGCGCAAAAAGCCGAGACTGCGCACAAACTCCATTATCTGCGAGTGCAGCGCAAAGCTTAACGAATGCTCGCCCACCCCCCACGGGATAAATTTTAGCTTCCGCTTCGCTACGATCGCGCTATCTAGCTGGCGCAGGCTGCCTGCGGCGGCGTTGCGCGGGTTTGAAAACAGGCTCTCGCCGTTTGCGGCGCGCTCGTCGTTTAGCGCGTCAAAATCGCTTTTTGCGATCAGCGTCTCGCCGCGGATCTCGATCCTTTGCGCGTAGGGGATCTGAAGCGGCACCGATTTGATCGCTCTTGCGTTTTGCGTCACGTCCTCGCCTATGAGCCCGTCGCCGCGCGTCGCCGCGCGTATCAGCACGCCGCCTTCGTAGGTCAAATTTAGGCTCGCGCCGTCAAATTTCGGCTCGACGTAAAATTGCGCGCCGCTCTTTTCGCCGCGAGCTAGCCACGCTAAAAGGTCCGCGTCGTCGAAAATATCCTCCATCGACCACATCTGCGCGCCGTGAGCGAGCTTGGAAAAGCCCTCGCTGATCGCGCCTCCGATGCGCCGCGTAGGCGAGTACGATAGCGCGAGCGAGGGGTTTTGCTCCTCGAATTTCTCTGCTTTCGAATAAAGCTCGTCGTACTCCTCGTCGCTCGCGATCGGCTTATCGTCGGTGTAATATGCCCGCGCCCACGCATTTAGCGTATCTACTGCGGATATGTATTCATCGTAGTTCATCTTGCGCTCGCATCTTTAAATTTTAAAATTCCGCGCTCCGTTAAAATTTTACGTCGCATTAGAATTTTACGCTCTGCGGCGGGCTCCTGTGCTCCAAACGCTACGGCGCATAACGAGTAAATTTTAAATTTCATTGCCGAACTCCTTTAGCGCGCGCTCGTAATCAGCCGGCGTATCGATGCCGATGCTCGCAGTCTCGATGCCGAGCATCGCGATCTTTTCGCCCGCGCTTATGGCGCGAAGCTGCTCGAGTTTTTCGGTATCTTCCAGCACTGAGGCGGGCAGGGTGCAAAACCGCTTTAAATTTCGCACACTGTATGCGTAGATGCCGATGTGTCCGAGGTAGCACTCGCATGCCGCGCGCGGGTAGGGGATGAGTGAGCGCGAAAAATAGATCGCAAAGCCTGCGTTATCAAGCACGAGCTTGACTAAATTCGGATCCTCTGCCGCCTGCTGGCTTATGTATTTATAGCAGCTCGCCATAAATGCGCCCTTTTGCGCGATCGCGATGCTGGCGAAATCTTTAAATTTAATTAAATTTTCGCTTTCGAAAAAGGGCTCGTCGGCTTGGATATTGATGATGATCTCATCCTCCGCAAGCGCTGCGTTCGCGACCGCTTCAGCGATGCGGTCGGTGCCGCTTTGATGCTCGCGCGCAGTAAGAACGGCGTCAAAGCCGTAATCTTGCGCGATCTTTAAAATTTGCGGCTCATCCACGGCGATTAGCACGCGGTCCGCCTTGGCGGCATTTTGAGCCGTTTTGATAAACATCGGCACGCCGCCAAACTCACATAAAATTTTATTTTTAAAGCGCGTCGAAGCAAGGCGCGCGGGGATTACTATCATTTTTTTATCCACTCCATTATGGCGTTTTTGATCTCGCTTTGCTCCACGACGCTGGAGTGTACCTGCGGCGCGCTAAAAAGGCGCGAGATCTGCGGCGGAATGTCGCTGCGAAATTCCTTCGAAAGCGCGATCATATCGGCCCTTTCGTCCTCGCAAGCCCTGCCTTTGATCGCGCCGATCATCGACGGCGTAAATTTGATCCACTTCGCGGTCGAGATGACGAGATTTAGGCGGCTTTCGTCAAGTAGCTTAAAGCAGGTCGCCGTGTGCGGATCGATCAGCACGCCGCGGCTGCTTTCTTGCTTGATAAACTTAGCGCACTGCGCATCGTCGCAAAAATCCGCCTCAAAAATCTCGCGCAGCTTCGCAAGCTCGCTCGCGCTAAGCTGATAAAATTTATCTCGCGCCAGGCTTTGCATCAGCTCGCTCGTGCGCGCATCGCCGAATAGATCGCTAAGCAGCCGCTCGACGTTGGAGCTAACTAAAATATCCATCGCAGGGCTGATCGTGCGGATAAGCTCGCGCTCGCGTAGATCGTAGATGCCGCGCGTAAAAAGCTCGGTCAGGATATTGTTCGCGTTTGAAGCGATCTTGATTTTGCCGATCTTTGCGCCCATTTTTTTAGCGAAATACGCTCCCAGCGCGTTGCCGAAATTTCCGCTAGGCACTATGACGTCGAAAGTATTAAATTTAGCGCTCTGTTTTACGCTCTGCGCGCTGTTTGCGCCCGCTGCGGCGCTAAAATTTTTGCCGCCCGCCGTGCACTGATCGCTTTGCTTTAAATTTTGCCCAAAGCTCAATACGCCGTGTTTTGAGAAATAGATGCTAGCATAGAGGTAGTAGATGATCTGAAATAAAATTCTGCCGAAATTTACGGAGTTTGCGGCGCTTAGATTTAAATTTGCCCGCGCGAGTTCGTTTTTGAAATCGTCGTCTGCCAGCAGCGATTTTAGCGCACGTTGCGTATCGTCGAAGTTGCCGCGCACGCCTAAAATTTTAAGATTTGCCGCGCTTTGTTTGACCATCTGCTGGCGCTGTATCTCGCTCGTGCCGCCCTGCGGGTATAGGCAGACCGCTTTGATATTTTCGTCGTCCGCAAAGGCCTCCAGCGTCGCAGGCCCCGTGTCGCCGCTCGTGGCGCACATTATTAAAAATTTTTCATTCCTGGATTTTGCGATGCTTTTTAAAAGCGCGCCGAAGGGCTGCAGCGCCATATCCTTAAACGCAAGCGTCGGGCCGCGGTAAAGCTCCAAAATATAGGCATTCTCGCTTAGCTTTTTGATCTGGACGGGGCAGGCGGGATTTTCAAATTTATCGTAGCGCTTTAGCGCGCTCTCAAAGACCTCGCTACTTACGTCAAAATCGAAGCTCTCGATGATTTTAAGCGCGATCTGTTTGTAGCTCAGATCCTCGCACTGCTTAAAAAAATCCTCGCTTAAAAGCGGCAGCCGCTCGGGGCTGAAAAGCCCGCTGCCGCTTGCGCTCGGATTTAGCAGCGCGTAGCTAAGATCTGCTTTTTGCGAAAAATCTCTCGTGCAAACCAGTTTCATTACCGTCCTTTTAAATTTTAAAATTTAAGCGATAAGACCGCCGTCGCGGCGCAAAAGCGGCGAAATTTTATCTCAAATTTACGCAAGCAATAGAGGCTTTCGCGCTCCTGCCGCCCTATTCGATGCGTCATTTTAGCATACTTTGCTTTACGTAGCTTTGAATTTTTTCGCAAAAGCGCCCGCTAAGTTCTAAGCTTAGCGAAATTACCGAAATTTCAAAGCCGAAATCTTTCAATTTGACGTAGTCTTTGAGCGTGCATAAAATTCTATCCGCGCCGTGATTTTGCATCAAATTTTCGATCTGCTCCCTTTTGAAATCGTAATGATCGGGGAAGAACGCATGCGCTTTTACGAGCGGCAAAAACTCTTGCAAGCGCCAAGGCTTGGCGATAGCGCTGATTAATATCGTGCGGGATCTCTCAAAGCTCCCCTCTTTGGAATTTAAAATTTTATCCGCAGTCGCGGGGTTTAAATTTGAAATTTTATCCGCGGCGAGATTTAAATTTAAATCCGAAATTTCATCTGCGGCAGTTTTTAAATTTGAAATCTCATCCGCAGGATTTGAAATTTCATCCGTGCCGTTTAGTCCCTCTTGCAGATCCGCCGCCGAAACGATCTTAAAGCCCTGCAAAATGTCGCTCGGTGCAGGTATGAAGTCTGCAAATTTATAAAAAAACGGCGGGTAGCGATATGCGGCGAAGGGCAGGCAAAAGGGCAGCTTCGGCGCAGGCTCGGGTTTTAGTAAAACATCAAATTTAGCGATATTAAATTTAGAAAACCCGTCGTCTAAGATCACGAGCTCAAAGCCGAGAGTTTGCGCGCGCAAAATCCCTGCGGCGCGATCTTCGCTGACGATCACGTTTGCGCCGCGTAAAGACAGCGCGTACTCCATCGCCTCGTCTCCGCTTTGCCGCACGTCGCAAAGTATCCGTCCGCCGAGCGCTACTTCGAGCAAGCCTCTGCTTTTGCGCCCGTATCCACGAAGGATGATGCAGGTTTTGAGACCCCCGTTAAATTCTTTAAAAAGCGCCCGCACTAGCGGGGTTTTGCCGCTTCCGCCGAGGGTTAAATTTCCGACGCTGATTATTGGAATTTTAAAGCTCTGCGGCTTAGCAAAGAGCCTTTTTAGGCAGACGATAAACGTATAGAGCATCGATAGCGGCGCCAAAATCACTCCGAGCGCAAGCCACGCGGGGCTCGGATCGTATAGGTTTCGCTCGATTAGGAGTTTAAACACGATTGTTTGCTATCTCTTTGATCTTTTCGCAGACGTAAAGGACCTCGTCGTCGCTAAGCGCCGTGTAGATCGGCAGGGATAAAATTTGCTGATAATTTTTAAGCGCATTGGGGAAATCATTGACTTTGTAATTATATTTGTTTTTGTAGTAGCTCAGCAGATGCACCGGCACGTAGTGCAGCGATACGCTTACGCCGCGCGAGATCAGCTCTTTGGCGAAGTCGTCGCGGTTTTTGTCGATCTTGATGATAAACTGAGTGTAGATATGCTCCTCGCTCTCGCTCGGTAGCGTCACGTGCGGGCAGCCGGCTAGCTCTTGGAAGTAAATTTTAGCGATCTGCCTGCGGCGCTCGATAAAGCCGTCGGTTTTTTTAAGCTGAGCGATGGCGTAGGCGGAATTTATGGCGTTGAGGTCGTATTTTTGCCCCAAGCAGCTTACGTCGTAGGTAAATGAGACGTTCCCGTCTTTGTAAAACGCGCCGCCTACCAAACCGCCGCTTCGTATGATCCGTGCGGTATTTGCGATCTCTGCGTTATCCGTGACGAAAAATCCCGCCGTAGAAATGGCGTCTTGAAATTGCGGATTTATCTGAAAGCACGACATCAAAGAGCCCTTAAGAGAACCCAGCTTCGCGCCCTTATATGTAGCGCCCGTGGCGCGGCTGGCGTCGTCTATGACGGTTATATTTTCGCGTCTTGCGATTTCATATATGGCGTCTAAATCCGCAGAAAGCCCCGCGATGTGCGAGACGAAGACACATTTTAGCTTCTTGTGGCGATTTAGTTCGATCGTGCGAGCGAGGCTCTCTGCCGTGATGTTGAAGCTCACGGGGTCGATATCGACAAACACGGGCTCGGCGTCAAAATGCCTGATGACTTCTGCGACGTTGGGGAAGGAATTTACGGAGCATAAAATTTTATCGCCGCGCTTGATGTCCATCGCGCAAAGCGCCAAATGCAGCGCCGTCGTGCCGCTCGTGGTGGCTATGGCATATTTGGCGCCGAAATATTTACATATCTCCTCTTCAAAAATTTCGCCGTATTTGATCTCGCTATTAAAAAGAGCGTCTTTGATGAGATTTTCCTCCTCTCGATCGACTTGAGCTCTAAAAAATGGTACTTCGCACATGATTTTTCCTTAGGGTATTCGGTTCTATTTTGGCTACGTTCGGCGTCAGCAATTTGAAATTATTTTTTAAAATTCTTTTTATGATAAATTTTACCAGATCGCGATTGTGGTTCGATGAGTACAGATACTTCAAATCATCGTGCAAAATAGGCTTGCACAGGCGTATTTTAGCCCTTATCGTGCCGCGAGAAAATATATCTTTTAGCACGCTGTCTAAAATTTCATAATCATATCCAAGCTCTCGTTCGTCGCTTTGGTTTGCCCACAGATCGGCGCTCGGTGCTTTTTTTATGATGGCATCGTTTATGCACAAAATTTTAGCGAATTTAAACAGATCGGTTTTGAAAATTTCGCCGATCGGATTAAACGCGCATGCCATATCGCCGTAGATCGTGCCGTATCCGAGCATCCGCTCGCTAAGATTGCTCGTGCCTACGACCACGCCGCGTTTTTTCGCGCTGTAGTCATAAAGCAAGCCCATGCGTATGCGCGCGGTAAAATTTCCGATGCGAAGAGCGCTTGCGCCCGGGTTTAGGACGGTAAAATTTTCCACGAAAGGCGCGATCTCCTTGATCTCGTAAGGGATTTTAAACGCTTCGCAGTGAAAGATCGCATCCGCCATATTTTCTAAATTTGAACCCGCGCTAGGCATGATGAGCCCGTAGGTAGGGATCTCCGTGAGCGCGCACAGCGCGGAGACGACGGCGCTATCAAGGCCGCCGCTGATACCTACGACGAAGGTATCAGCGCCCGTCTCGTCGAGCTTCGCGGACAAAAAATCGGTCAGTTTCGGTAGCAAATCATCCAAAAACATTTATCTAACCTTAAAATTTTACATTAATTTGCGAGATTTTAACTATTTTTGGCTAAATTACGGCTTTAAATTTTAGAATTTAGGAGGCGAAAATGAAAATTTTAACCAAAGCCTTCGGCGAATACGTGACGAATTGCTACATTCTAAAGGGCGAGCAGGGCGATTTGGTGATCGATCCTGGCGAGGGTAGCTTTGATTGGGTGATGCAAAATACGGGAAAGATCGCGGCGGTTTTGAATACGCACGGGCACTACGATCACGTCTACGACGACGCGAAGCTGCAAAGGGCGGGCGCTAAAATTTATATCCACGAAAGCGATGCTTTTATGCTGCGGGCAGATCCTTTCGAGACGCTGCAAGAGCCGCTGCAACCGGACGTTTTAGTCTCGGACGGGCAGGAGTTCGCGCTGGGCGGCTTTAACGTAAAATTTCATCTTTTCGCAGGACACACGCCGGGCAGCTGTATGATCGAAGCGGGCGGCGCGATCTTTAGCGGCGACGTCATATTCAAAGGCTCTATCGGCAGGTGGGATTTTCCCTTTTCAAACGGCGAGCAGATGAGAGAGTCTTTGCATAAAATTTTGCAGATAAAGGGCGATTTTACGCTCTATCCGGGGCACGGCCCAAATACGAGCCTAGCGGCCGAGAGGCAAAATTTAAAATATTTTTTGCAATTTTTTGAGCGCTGATTGTTTAAATTTAACCGTGCTTAGTCGCGCAAAGAGCGGTGTGAAGCGGTGTGAAGCGGTGTGAAGCGGTGTGAAGCGGTGTGAAGCTGCTCGGCGCCGGAAAATTTATACCGCTTTGCTTGCGGGCGCTAGAATTTATGCCGCTTTGTTTGTGGGTAGCGGAATTTATGCAATTTTGATCGCATTACGGGCGCCGAAATTTACCGCTTAATTTACGGCCGCGGGCGTTAAATTCTGCGCTGCGTTCGCACTATGCCTGCACCAGCGTGCGCTGCGTAGATAAAATTTTAAAATTTACCGCCGCTTGATTAAATTTAGCAAAATTCCGCGTCGCCGCGCATGCAAGACGCAAAGCGTAGCGAAAAAGCAAAATTTAAAATTCGTGCTGCCGTGCGTGTAAAGCGTAGCGCAAAAGGCGAAATTTAAAATTTCGTGCCGCACCGATCCTAGCCGCTACAATGTGATCTAATCTGACTCGAGTCCGCCAAATTTAGCTAAATTTCATATCCCGCCGAATGTAAAATTTTCCCTGCGAACTGATTAAATTCGGTAAAATTTTACGCGTTTTTAGAGACACGGATCTCATTTCATATCGGTGCACGGGTGCACGGAAAATATTTTAGAGGCGCAGATCACGCTCGAAGCCGCACGTAGATACGCCTCGGGGCGGGGTAGCCCTCGATCGTGCGCGAGCTGTCGAGCGGGTCTAGGAAATTCTCCAAGCTCTGCCCGTCGATCCACTCCGTTTTGCGCTGCTCGCTAGCATCCGTAGGCTTTTGCGCTAAAATTTCAAAATCTCTAAATTTCGCCCGTTCGCACCAATTCTGCAGCGCGCCGACGGTCGGGACGAAGTAGATATTTGAAATTTTTGAGTAGCTGTTTTTCGGACACAGCGCGAAATCGCCCGTTCCTTCGATATACATCGTATCTAAAAACACCTCGCCGCCCGTATTTAGCGAGGCGCGCAGATCTTTTAGCATCTTTACCGGGTCGCTGCGGTGGTAGATGACGCCGAGGCAGAAGATCGTGTCGAATTTATGCTCGTAAAAGGGCAGATGCTCTACGCCCAAAAGCTCGAATTTCGCGCCGCTGCGGAGGAATTTCTCGATGAAGCGAAACTGCAGATAAAATAGCGCGCTCGGGTCAAACCCTACTAGCCGCGCAGGCTTTAGAGCGCTTGCGCGAAACATATAGTAGCCGTTGTTGCAGCCCACGTCGGCGACGGCTTTGCCGCGCAGATCTAAAAATGGCCGCAGCAGGTTAAATTTAACGAAGCTTCGCCACTCGGCGTCGATAAAAATATCATTCAGCGCGAAAGGCCCCTTGCGCCATGGCTTTAGCGCCCGCGCTATGCGCAAAATTTCATTCTCTTGCTCCGCGCTTGCGTTAAAACTCGCCCGCACGACGTCGCCGCACTCGCAGTTGCACTCGTCTATTTGCAGCGCCTCAATCGCGCTTAAAATTTCGCGATTTTGCCCGCTTTGCAGCTTTTTAAAGTTCTCGTCTCTGATTTTTTGCAGATCCATTTTAGTCCTAAAATTTCAAAATTTAGCGCCATTTTAGCATATTTTTGATTTAGCGCTTTTAAAGTTTAAAAGGGTAAAATCGCTTATAGCTCAATCAAATTTAAAGGAGCGAAGATGCAAGAAAATACCGCGCAGACGCGCAGATTTAGCCTCAAACTAAACCACGAGATCGCAAGCAACGGTGCAGAGGTGCGGCTTTGGCTTCCGCTGGTTTTAAAAACGCCCTACCAGTATCCGATTAGCATGTATGAGCTAAGCTCGAACGCTACGAAGCAATTCGTCTGCGGCGAGCTGATACCGACGTATTACGCGGAATTTTCGAGCCTTGAGAAAAGCGCTTATTTTAGATTGAACTTCGAAGTGCAAATCCGCGAGCGAAATACTGATTTTAACAAAGTAAATTTTAACGAAAACGAGCGCCTACGTCCCGATGTGGAGGAATTTTTAAAGCCCTCGGCACAAAGCAGGATCGTGAAACAAAAATCAGACGAGATCGCAGGCGGCATAAAAGGCGATCTAGAAAAGGCGCGCGCGATCTATGATTGGGTCGCGAAAAATATGAGCCGCGATAACGGCGTGGTTGCGTGCGGCAGCGGCGATGCGGAAGCGATTTTAAACAGCGGCAAGCTAAGCGGCAAATGCGCCGATATAAACTCCGTTTTCGTGGAGCTTTGCAGGGCGTCCGGGATCGCGGCGCGCGCGATGTTCGGCATCCGCACGGGCGCGGCGAAGAAATTTTCGCCAGAAATGGGCGTGATGGACAGCGGCAACGTGCTTGAAATTTCGGGCGCACAGCACTGCAGGGCGGAATTTTATCTAAAAGGCTACGGCTGGATCCCGGTCGATCCCGCGGACGTCGCAAAGGTACGGCTGGGCGAAAACTTAAGCGAGGATGACTCCAAACTCGCGCGAGTGCGGGAGTATCTTTTCGGCAACTGGGAGCCGTGCTGGGTCGGCTTCAACTACACCAGAAGCGTGATCTTAAATCCACGCCCGACGCACATTCCGCTGGATAAATTTAGCCATCCGTATTGCGAAGTAGGCGGCGAGATCAAAGACCCGTATTCGCCTAGCAGCTTCGGCTACGAGTATCTTTCGCGCGAAATTTAGCCCTTTAGCGGCCTATTTTGCCGCTATGCTTTGCTTAAGCTCGTTTGTTGCGCTTTGTTGCGACTTTGCTTCCCTTGGCAGGCATAGCGGTAGCGCGCTTAATTCGCGGCTACGTCGCGTCCGTTTTAGCGAAATTCCGCGCTGTGTCTCGGAGCGGAATTTTGAAATTTTAAATATGGATAGAATTTTTAAATTTGCGGCGCGCAGAATTTTAAAATTTAGCGATTTTAAAGTCGCGAATAGCTACAATCTACGCGCTAGGGCTTAGGTTTAGCCATTTTATTTTAAGGCAAAATCATGAAAAGACGAGATTTTTTAAGTTGTGCCGCGGCCTTGGGTGCCGCTGCGGCCGTGCCTAGCGCACTATTTGGATCGGGTGCGACGCTAGGCGGCAAGAGGGTTTTTGACCTAACTTTAAATCACGAAATTTTAGAGGCAGGCAAGAAAACGAGGCTGTGGATACCGCTGCCGTTTGTTAGAGAGTATCAGAGCGTGAGCGATATCAAATTTGACGGCAATTTCGCCAATCCGTCGGTGAACTACGACGCGATCCCGACGCTTTACGTGGACTACGCCGAGGTGGCAAAGCCGACGCTTAGCGTTAAATTTAGCGTCGAGACCTTCGAGCGAAACACCGACTTTAGCAAGGTAAATTTTAACGAAAATGAAAAACTTAGCCCCGATCTGATGGAGTTCGTAAATCCCTGGAAGCACCTTGAGATCAGCGGTAGCGCGGAACTTATCAAGCCTTGGGAGCATGTCCGAATAGACGGCATCGTAAAACAAAAATCAGACGAGATCGCGGGCGACATCAAGGGCGATCTAGAAAAGGCACGCGCGATCTACGAGTGGGTCGCGAAAAACATGCAGCGCGATAACACCGTCCTAGGTTGCGGCACGGGCGACGTAAAAGCTATCCTTCAAAGCGGCAAGCTGGTGGGCAAATGCACCGACATAAATAGCGTTTTCGTCGCGCTTTGCCGCGCGCAAGGCATCCCTGCGCGAGAAATTTTCGGTATCAGAGTGGGGCAGAGTAAATTTTCAAACGAGATGGGAAAGGCTGATGAGAAGGGCCTCGCGGCGATATCGGGCGGTCAGCACTGCAGAGCGGAATTTTATCTAAAAGGCCACGGTTGGATACCGGTCGATCCCGCAGATGTCACGAAGGTGCGCCTAGGCGAGAAGCTAAGCAACGACGACGGCAAGCTAGTTAAAATTCGCGAGTATCTATTCGGCAACTGGGAGATGTGCTGGATCGGCTTTAACGATGCGCGCGACTTTGTGCTATCGCCGAAGCCTGCGGAATTCCCGCTAAATAACTTCAGTTATCCTTACGGCGAAGTGGACGACAACGTGCTAAATTACTATTCGCCAAAAGATTTTAGCTACGACTACAAGTCGCAAGAGATCAAATGAAGGGTTTTTGGCTAGCTCTGGCGTCGGTAGTAAGCGCGCTGGCGGCGACTCTTTGCTGCCTGCCCGCGCTTTTATTTTTGATTTTCGGCGCTTCATTTAGCCTGCTTAGCTCGGAGGCGATAGAGAGCCTAACCGAGCTGAGACCTTATTTTACCGCACTTGCCGCGATCTGCTTTGCGTCTAGCGCGTTTTATTTTTTCAAAAAGCCAAAATCCTGCGACCTCGCAAATCGCCGCAAAAAGTGGATATTCATCTACGTTTTTTTAGCTGTTTTTGTGATTATTCTGCTATCATACCCCGAAGTTTTAGGAAAAATTTATGAATAAAATTCTATCTATTTTACTGCTTGCAAGCGTGGCGTTTGCAAATCAAAATTTTGTTATCAAAGTCGAGGGGATGCACTGCCCGCTGTGTACAGCGATGGTGCGAAAGGCCCTGCTGAAGGTGGACGGCGTCATCAGCGCCAAGGCTAGCCTGCACGATAAAACCGCCCGCGTCGAGACGAAAGACGGCGTGAGCGAGAAGCAGCTGCTAGATGCGGTGGCGACGACGGGCTACACGGGCGAGATCGTTAAGTAAATTTAAGGAGCAAACATGCAAAAAAACGAGGTTATGAATGATTTTAAGAAGCTGTGCGAGATACCGCACTGCAGCTGCGAGACGGAGCAGATGAGGGAGTTTTTGGCTGATTTTGCGCGCTCACAGGGCTTTAGCGTGGACGTCGATGAGGCGGGTAACATCCACGCCGTAAAGGGCGATCCTAAAATCTGCCTGCAAAGCCACTACGACATGGTCTGCGTGGGCGCGGCGCCGAATTTGCAGCTCATCGAAGAGAACGGCATCCTAAGGGCGAAAAACTCGACTCTGGGCGCTGACGACGGCATCGGCGTGGCGATGATGATGGGCGCGATGCGGGAGTTTGCGAACCTAGAGTGCTTATTTACCAACGACGAAGAGGTCGGGCTCGTGGGCGCAAACGCCTTTAAGGGTAAAATACTATCGCCAAATTTGCTAAATTTAGACAGCGAAGAGGATGACCGCGTGACGCTGGGATGCGCCGGCGGCATAAACGTAAGCGCGAAAATCGGCGCGCAGACCGTCAAAAAGAGCGGTAAAATTTACGAGATCGGCGTCACCGGGCTTAGCGGCGGGCACTCGGGCAACGAGATACATAAAAATATCCCAAACGCAACGAAGCTGCTGGCGAAATTCCTCGCCGAGGAGGGCTGTGAGCTAATCAGTCTGGATTTTGGCGAGAGGAGCAACTCGATCCCCGCAAACGCCGTATGTAAGGCGCTGTGCGCGCATGAGCCGAAGCAGCGCGGCCTGGCGTGGGTAAAGAGCCTGGGCGATGGCGAAGCGGATGTGCTGGTAAATAGCGGCAAAATTTTGGCGCTAATTAACTCCTTTGCCCAGGGCGTGCGCAGCTACGACACGCAGCTTGGCATGGTAAATGAAAGTATAAATCTCTCGACCGTTAAGCAGAAGGGCGAAGTGATCGAGTTTGATTTTTTCGCTCGCGCGATGAAGCGCGAGGGGCTCGAAAATCTGGGCTTTGAGACTGCTGCGCTGGCTAGTGCGCTGGGTTTTGAGGTCAAAGTAGCCGACCGCTCGGCGAACTGGGCGCCTTGCATCAGCGACTTCGCCCATCTCGTGCTTGAGGAGTTGCAAAAACAAAAGCCGCAGACCAAATTTGCCGCCGTGCACGCAGGCCTTGAGTGCGGCGTACTGGTAGCAAAACAGCCCGAGCTGCAAGCCTGCTCCATAGGCCCGAATATCCACTCGCCCCACTCGGTGAATGAGCACTGCGAGATAGCGTCGGTGGAGATGATAGCGGAAGTCGTAAGAAATATAATCGCTAGACTTCAGTAGTTTGGAAAGGCTTGTCTTTTTGTCCTATACTTCGTTGGATTCAAATTTTACTCGGTCGCTACCGACGAGGTAGCTCCCGTCGTAAAATTTAAATCCGCCTCGTCTAGAACAAAAATACTTCGCCTTTAAATTTTGCGGTGGCTCACCTCGCGAGTGCTTTTCCGAGATTTTTGCTTCGTTGCATTCGCAACTGCAAGCAGAACGCAAATTTTCGCTCCGCAGGCTATATGACGGGACCACCCGCCGCAAATAGCAAATTTAAAAGGATATAAAAATGGAAAGCCAGATCAAAAATTTTCTGCAAAATTGCGAGCAGATCGCTAAATCACAAGCAAAGCAATACGAAAACCGCAGTCCTTTCGCAACTAAAATTCCACCCGTTTTTATACTGCCTTATGATAAATTTGAGCAAAAATTCGGCTCAAATTTACATTTGGATAGTAGTTCCTGCGTGCTGGTGTTTGACGGCGATCTTAGTCTGTCGGGAGGCACGATAAATTCCGCTTGGCTTGAGGATAAATTTAGCGAAGCGGGCGGCAAAAATAACGCACGAGCGATGTTTGTTAACGGAAATTTATCTATCGGCGGCGATATCATCGATGATGATTATCTGTTTTTACAAGTCGCTAAAGATACGACGTGTAATTATCTGCATTCGCAGGACGGCGTTATCGCAATCGGCGGCAATCTAACGGCGATTTGGGGCATAAGCGGCGAATACAACGACGGAATGCTGCAGGTTTTTGGAAAAACGCAAGCGCCGTATATCGTCTCAAACGACCACGCAATGCCTGATCATAGCGCTAGCGAATGCGTCTATGTCCTAGACGGACGGATCGGTCAAAGCTACCTGGGCGCGCTTGATGGTTGGGAATTTTTTGAAAATAGCGAGCTGATGTTTAAGGACGGAATTTGCGTAGATGAACATCAGATCGATATTTTTGCCTTTTTTGAATTCGTAAAAAAGGGCGCTAATCCGATGGTGGATTTTAAAACTTTTGAAGCTAGAAAAGCCGCCTGGGACGAAGAAAATGAAGAGCAGGAGCCAGAAGATACAGGCGATCTGCCTAAAAATTCCGAAACCGTCGCCGAGATATTAAATTTAGAAAATTTCAGCCTCAGCGATGAGGAGCTATACGAGTATATGGTGAGCGAATTCGGGGCTATAGAAAAAATCGGCGACGAAAGCGAAAAATATGCTTATGGCGGCAGAGCTTTCAAGCTGTCTATCGTCGCGGCGAGAATGGCGGAAAATTGGCGGCTGATTACCCAGCGTTACTCTGCGCAGCAGATAGACGAGCTACGCAAAATCATCATTAAGAGTGCGACGAATTTAGCCGATTATTTTTTAAAAATCGGCGATAAAAAACAGCTTGCGTTCATCTATGAATTTTTAAACGATGATGCGGTAAGCATCGAAAAAGACGAGCCGTTTTTATACGAAACGTTGGTGCGCGCGGGCTTGGAGTTGCAAGATTACGATAGCACTTACGCGCTAGTGTCCGTCATCGATAAAAAGTCCGAATTTTTGCCGCAGGAGATGGCAAAAAGCATCGCGGACGTGATTAAAAGCGAAGGATACCGGGCTTGGCTGGCAAAACAGTAAGCTCCAAAAAGCAAAATTTTAAATTTTTCTAAAAGATAAAAATCAAAAGAGGCATTTATAAAATTTCAATCTAAATTTTCCGCGCCATAAAGCCGAACGTCTGCCGTAAAGCGGGTTTAGACAAGGCGTCAAATTTTAAAATTCCGTCAAATTTAAGCTCGCATTTGCAGGCTAAAATTTTACGGAAAATTCTTATCCTTGCTGCTGCACAGCTCGTTTAAAAAGCACTCCTTGCAGTTCGGCTTTATCGCCTTACAGGTGTAGCGGCCGAAAAGCACCATTCCTTGGTGCAGCTTGCCGAGGTCCGTCTTAAAAGCCTCGCTAAGATCGCGCTCCGTAAGCTCGGGCGTCTTTGCACGGCTCAGCCCCAGGCGATGCGCGACGCGAAATACGTGCGTATCTACCGCCATCACGTTTGCGCCCGCACCCTCTAAAAGCACGACGTGAGCGGTCTTTTGACCCACCCCCGCAAGAGACTTGAGTCCCGCTTCATCTAGAGGAATGACGCCTCCGAAGTCGCGAACCACCGCCTGCGCCATTTTGATTAAATTTACCGCTTTGTTGTTGTAGAAATTGCACGAGCTAATTAGCAGCTTAACGCTCGCCAGATTGGCCTTTGCAAGCTCCGCAACGCTCGGGAATTCCGCAAAAAAGCGCGGCGTGATCAAATTTACCCGCTTGTCGGTGCACTGCGCGCTAAGCATCACGCAGACCAAAAGCTGATAGTTATCTTTAAATTTCAGCTCGCTGCGCACTCCCGCGAAATTTTGTAAAATTCTCTTTTTTATTTCTAAAATATCTTTCTTGCTTCTCATGGGTGAAATTCTACCGCAATTTTCGTAAAAGCGAATTGAATGTTAACTACTTTGAGTTATAATTTTCGCTAAATTTTTTAAAGGGAAGATAATGAGAAAACTTATATTTTCGACGCTTAGTTTGGCTGTGGCTATGAGCCTGAATGCTACCGTTTACGCGACCGCAAACGGCAAAGAGATTACCGAAAAAGAGCTTGCGCCGCTTCTTAGCGGGCTTGGGAACGTAAATATCGACGCGCTGTCCGCAAACCAAAAAAAGGAGCTGATCGACAAAGGCATCGAGCTTCAGCTGCTCATCGACGAGGCGAAAAAATCGGGCGTGATGGATGATGA
Source organism: uncultured Campylobacter sp. (assembly GCA_963545665.1). Classification (GTDB taxonomy): domain Bacteria; phylum Campylobacterota; class Campylobacteria; order Campylobacterales; family Campylobacteraceae; genus Campylobacter_B. The sequence continues at coordinate 27,818 of CAUUKU010000002.1, forward strand.
CGTGTATAAAAAGGAGCTGGAGGCCGTAAAGGACAACCTCGCGCTTAGAATTTGGCAGGCGAAAGAGGCTAGCAAACTCAAGCTCGACGAAAAGGAGATCAGCGATTTTTACGCTAAAAACAAAGCCAAATTTATTGAGCCCGCAAAGATCAAGGCAAGTCAGATCGTGCTTAAAACAGAAGCCGAAGCAAACGTCGTGATGAAGGAGCTAAAAGGGCTAAGCGGCAGCGCGATGAACGTTAAATTTGCCGATCTTGCGAAGGCTAAATCGATCGATCCGCAGGCTAAACAAAGCGGCGGCGCACTAGGCTGGATGCCGGTGGATCAAGTCAAACCTTTCGCCGATGCGATCGCTAAAGTAAAAGACGGCCAGATCGCCCCGAAACCGATAAGAAGCAAAGTAGGCTATCACGTCATCTTAAAAGAGGGCGCACAGGCCAAAAAACAGCTCGGCTTGGATGATGTCAGAGGCTATATCGAGCGCGTTTTGAGACAGCAAAAAGCCGCTAAAATGGTAGATCAGAAGGCGACGGAGCTTCGTAAGAACGCTAAAATCGAATATAAATAAAATTTAGGAGCGAAAGATGGGCGTTTTAGATATAGTAAAACCGGGCGTTTTAAGCGGCGATGACGTAAGTAAGGTCTATGCGTATGCGAAGCAGCAGGGCTTTGCGATCCCTGCGGTAAACGTAGTGGGGAGCAACTCCATAAACGCCGTTTTAGAAAGCGCTAAAATCGCAAATTCGCCCGTAATAATTCAGTTTAGCAACGGCGGCGCGGCGTTTTACGCAGGTGCCGCTTGCCCAAATGCCGCGGTATTGGGCGCTATCGCGGGTGCGCGCCAGGTGCATGCTCTGGCAGCTCATTACGGCGTCGCGGTGATTTTACATACCGATCATGCCGCAAGGAAGCTGCTTCCGTGGATCGACGAGCTCATTAAGGCCAACGCCGCGAATAAAAAATTTCACGGCGCGCCGCTATTTAGCTCGCACATGCTCGATCTTAGCGAGGATGATTTGGAGTTAAATTTAGCCACCTGCGAGAAGTATTTAGAAATTTTAAGCGATCTTGGAATTTCGCTTGAGATCGAGCTTGGCGTCACGGGCGGCGAAGAGGACGGCGTCGATAATACCGGCGTCGACAACGCGCTTCTTTACACCCAGCCCGCAGACGTCGCGCAGGCCTACGAGCGACTAAGCAAAATCAGCGATAGATTTAGCATCGCAGCAAGCTTCGGCAACGTCCACGGCGTGTATAAGCCGGGCAACGTCGTGCTGCGACCCGAAATTCTAAAAAATTCTCAAAAATTCGTGCGCGAAAAATTTAATCTACAATCTGAAAAACCCGTAAATTTCGTCTTTCACGGCGGTAGCGGCAGCGAGATCTCTGACATCAAGGCGGCCGTCAGCTACGGCGTAGTTAAAATGAATATCGACACCGACACGCAGTGGGCATTTTGGGACGGCGTGCGCGGATACGAGGCCGAAAATAGGGCGTATCTGCAAGGCCAAATCGGAAATCCGCAGGGCGAGGACAAGCCGAATAAGAAATTTTACGATCCGCGCAAATGGCTGAGGGCGGGTGAGCAGAGCATGACGCGCCGTTTGCAAGTCGCGTTTGAAAATTTAAATTGCTTAAACAGGAACTAAGATGGAGCGCTCGAATAACGAAGTATTGGACATCACGCTGCCGGAGGCGAGGGAGCGCTCGCTAGCGGGCGTCTTTTTCAAAATCACAGCGCTTCCGATAGCCGTTTTTGCGGTATTTTTGCTGGGCTATTTGGGGCTAATCGGGCTGAAGGTCGAGACGCACTCGATTCTAATGCTTGCGGTTTTACTCCTCATAGCGCTGGTTTTGGCCCGCCACAACGCCGAATACGGCTGCTCAAATTTTGAAAACAATATCGACGATTTTAAATCCGAGCTTAAAAACTACATCGTCGCCAACCTTCTAAGCATCGGCGGCAAAAAGAAATCCGACGCTAAATTTGATCTTTTCGTCGATGAGTACGGCTACTCGCTGCGCAATCAAAACTACGCTTCCGTCGCGGCGGCGGTCTTTCCGATGCTTGGAATTTTAGGCACCTTTATCTCGATTGCGATTTCGATGCCGCACTTCTCCTCAAGCAATATCGACGGGCTCGAAACCGAGATCGCGCAGCTTCTAGGCGGCGTGGGCACGGCGTTTTACGTCTCGATCTATGGAATTTTTTTGGCGCTTTGGTGGATATATTTTGAAAAAAAGGGCATCAGCAAATATGAGCGCCTGCTGATCAAATATAAAAATTCCACTAAAAATTTCTTCTGGAACAAAGACGAGATCACGCAGGGCTATCTGAGCGAAATTTTAAACACAAACGTAGATATTTCGCGCTCGTTCGCAGCTATGGCTTCGACAAGTTTTTCAGATGGGCTAAACCGCTTGATCAATGAAAAAATCGATGTTTTTGAAAACGTGATGGAGGCAGAGAAGCGCAGCTTTGCGCTTACGCAAGAGGGGCTTGAGAAGGCTAACGAGATGATCTTAAGCGCCAACCTTTCGCGCGGCGAAATGGATAAGAGCTTCGCTCAAATTTTATCCGCGCTCAAGTCCGTGTCCGCAAGCCTCGTGGAGATTCAAAACGGAATTTCCACGCAGTATCTTAAACAGTCTGAAATTTTAAAACAAAACGACGATAAGACCGAGTTTGCGACGAACTCTCTAACCGCGCAGATTAAAAATTTAACCGCCTGCCTGCAGAGCTTTAGCGGCGAGATATTAAAGCAGCAAAGCGCCTCCATAGCGAGCCTAAATGCTAGCTTTAAAGAATTTAGCGCCGATCTAAAGACGCTGCTAGGAGGTGCAAATCTGGATCAAAGCGGCAACGCCGACATAATCGAAGAGCTTCGCAAAACGCTTGCGAGCATCGATGAAAAAGCACTTTTAGATGAAAACGAATAACGAAGAAAAAGAGACCTTTTGGATCGCGTACGCCGATTTGATGGCGGGACTGCTTTTTGTTTTCGTGCTTTTAGTAGGCGGCATCATCGTCAAATACTTCCTCACGCAAAGCAATCTGCAAGAGAAAGAAAGCCAAATTTCAAGCGCGCTTTTGAGCCTGCAAAGTCAGGAGAAAAAAAGCGCCGAGCTTGAGGCGCTGAATAAAATTTTTAGCGATCAGCTCGAGAAACTAAATATCGAAAACACCGACCTTCGCAAGCAAAATTCCATCTATTTCATACAGATCGAAGATCTAACCGATATGGCGGAGAAGCTGAAAAAAGAGAATTTAGACATCAACTCGCTTCTGCAAAAAGCGCGCGACGACGCCAACGCTACGATCAGCCAAAACGAGCTTAAAATCGCCTTTTTGCTCGATCAGCTCACGCAGAAGGAGAGCGATTTTAATAAAATTTTGCAGGATCTCAACGTCACGAAAAACCGCATTCGCAACCTCACCGGAATGAAGGTCAAGATCATCGCCGATCTGAAGGAGAAGCTGGGCGGCAAGATCCGCATCGACAACGAAAGCGGCGCGATGACGCTAAGCTCGTCAATCCTTTTCGACAAGGGCTCAAGCGAGCTGAAAGAGGGCGCCAAAGAGACGCTTCGCTCGACGCTACAGAGCTATTTTGCCGCGCTTTTGAATAACGATGAAATTCGCGAAAATTTAGATCAGATCATCATCGAAGGGCACACGGACAGCGACGGCGGGTATTTGTACAACCTCGAGCTCTCGCAAAATAGGGCATTTGCGGTGATGGATTTCATCAACTCGTGGAATAAAGATGAGCGGTTGCAAAAATATCTCATCGCCAGCGGTCGCAGCTACACGCAGCCCGTGATGCGCAGAGGCGTCGAGGACAAAGACGCCAGCCGCCGCATCGAGATCAAATTTACCCTTTCAAACAAAGAGGCGATGGAGGAGATCAGGAAATTTTTGCAGTTCGACGCGAACGCTACGAAATAGTAGCCCGCTCGAAATTTTAACCTGCAAACGGGAGAGCTTAAAATTTTAAAATTCTTAACTAATTAACGGCTCATCTGAAATTTTAACGACGGCGGAACGCGCCATTTTCTTTTGACATGAATGTTGCGAATTGCGGCGGCTCGCTAAATTTTACCGTAGCTCTTACGCGGCGTTTATGTAACGCCTGCTGTGGCAGAGTGGGTTTAAATTTTAAACCCACGTATTTTGACACGCTTTTAGTGCTGTCGCGCGGATGATATAATCTAAATTTAGACCTTTAAATTTAAGCCGTAAATTTAAACGGGCTCACAGGCGGCTTAAAATTTATGTAGGTTAAAATCCTAGCTCGTTTAGTTTTTTATATTCGTCGCAGCCGGTTTGATCACCCAAATCGCAAGCCTTGCCGAAGTATTCCTTCGCCGTGCTTTTGTTCTGCTTTACGCCTTGCCCGTTTGTATATAAAATCCCGAGATCATAGCATCCGCTGCCAAATCCTAAATCACAGCCCTTAGAAAACAATTCGTTCGCTTTTTTATAATCTTGCCTTACGCCTCTGCCTAAATGATATGCAAGACCGAGCCTCGTGCATCCCGCCGCGTCATCCTTGTTGCAGCTCTTTTGAAGCTCATCAATATCAAAGCTGCCGAATGGATCGTAAGCGCAACCCTCGGCGCCCGCCTTTTGAATTTTATTAACTTCAAAATCACTCAGCCTTGCCGATAATACAGCCGTCATCGCGATCAACACCAAAAATATCTTTTTCATACATCGCTCCGTCTGAAATTTCGGCTATTTTATTTCATTTTCGCTTAATCTTTTGAAAATCGGCGGGCCCAAAGGGTTTTTAAATTTACACAGCCGCAAGCTTAAAGGCGAAATTTAGCAAAAAGCGTTAAAATTCCAAGTATTACAAGGAGTGAAAATGAAAATTTTAAGAAGCACGGACGCAAATTTTAAAAAGGAGTTCACAAAGCTAATGCGCCGCGGCGAGACGGATATGAGATCGGTAATGCCCGTCGTAAGCGGCATCATCGAGGAGATTAGAGCGCGCGGCGATGAGGCGCTAGCCGAACAGATCGAGAAGTTTGACAGATGGCGCGTGCAGGGTGATCTGGCTATCACTCGCGAGCAGATGGGCCGCGCGTATGAAGGCTTAATCGCAGAGCTAAAAAACGCGCTTCAGATCGCATACGAGCGCATCTACGCCTATCATGAAAAACAGCTTGAGAGGAGCTGGTTTAGTTTCGATCCAAGCGGCGCGATGCTCGGGCAAAAGATCACGCCGGTAGATCGTGCGGGGCTGTATATCCCGGGCGGCAAGGCGGCGTATCCGAGCTCGCTTCTGATGAATGCGATCCCCGCAATCGTCGCAGGCGTGGAGGATATCAGCGTCTGCACCCCCGCCGTGGGTGGCGTCGTAAACGAGCTACTGCTCGCGGCGATGCATGTGCTGGGGATTAAAAAGGCCTACAAGGTGGGCGGCGCAAGCGCGATCGCGGCGATGGCATACGGCACGCGCACGATCGGCAAGGTTGACGTCATCACGGGCCCCGGGAATATCTTCGTGGCGACTGCTAAAAAGCTCGTGTTTGGCGACGTGAATATCGATATGATCGCGGGCCCTAGCGAAGTGGGCATCATCGCAAACGCCGCGGCAAATCCGCGCAACATCGCCGTGGATCTACTCAGCCAAGCCGAGCACGACGAGATCGCAAGCAGCTTTTTGATAAGCGATGATGAAAAATTTGCTCTTTGCGTCGCTGAACATATAGAACGCGAGCTTCCTACGCTCGCGCGTGAGCCGATCGCTCGCGCCAGCATCCAAAACAAGGGCGCAATAATCATCGCACGCGATATGAATGAGTGCGTGGAGTTGATGAATGAGCTTGCGGTCGAGCACCTCGAGATCGCGACCGAGAACGCCTACGAGCTGCTTCCGCGCATACGCCACGCAGGCGCGATATTTTTGGGTCACTACACGCCCGAGGCGATGGGTGATTATCTCGCAGGCCCCAACCACACGCTACCGACCGGTGGAAGCGCGCGATTTTTCTCGCCCCTGGGGGTTTATAACTTCATTAAACGAAGCTCGATCATAGCGCTAAATAAGCGCGCCATAGACGAGCTCGGGCGCGCGTGCATGGCGCTAGCGGAGGCAGAGGGGCTCGGCGCGCACAAAAAATCGGTGCAGATTAGATTTGATGAGAGGTGATTTTGCGGCGGTAGCGAAATTGCGAAATGAAATTTTAAAAAAAGCGGCCCAGGGCTTAAAATTTGCCCGCATGTGGCTTAAGGCGGTTCGCATGCAGCTTAAAAATTGCGAAGCAAAATTTTAAAAAGCACCGGCGGCAGTTGCGAAACCGCGAGCCGAAATTTTAAAATTTTAAGTGCCGCGATGCGCTAAATTTTAAAGGCATCGGCGGCGAAAACAGAAGCCTGTTACAAATAGGCGGAGCCGAGCTTTAAAATTTAAAGACGCATTAAATTTTAAAGGCATCGGCACCAGAGCGAGGCTATGAAATGCGATTTTGATAGGGGTGGCCTTCATCGTGCTGGGCGATTTTGCGACTAACGACGAGGGCGAAATTTCAAAAGCGTTCTAAATTTAAAAAATAAGCGCCGTTTGGTTAAATTTAAGGCAAATTTATTAGGCGGAGTGCTATACTTTCATCACTTTTCCATTAAGGAGGAAAAATGAAAAAATCACTTTTAGTTTTGGCTAGTTTTGGCTTTGCGCTAAGTCTTAGCGCCGCAGATCTTGCAGATAGCTGCAAAGAGTACTTCGCGGATCTCGACAAGATGGTCGATACCTACAAACAAGCGGGTCAAGAGCAGCAGGTCAAGATGTACGAGGATCAAAAAAAGCAGTCCATGGACCAGATCAGCGCGCTGCCTAAAGAGCAGCAAGATGCCACTTGCAAGCAGGCCAAAGAGATGTTTAAGCAGATGATGGATCAGATGAAGCAGCAAGGCGTTATGAAATAAGCGGTCTGCTTTATTTGCGGCTAGTCTCGGCTAGCCGCTGCTTTAAATTTACCCACACGCTGGCGTTCGCCGCCGATTTTAACTTCAAATTTTATCTTTTCTACACACAGCGCGTTTCGGTTTTAAACATATTGCATTTTTTAGCGCATTGCTTTACTATATCGCCGCTTGCTACGTAAAATTTTGCGAGTTTGAAATTTTGCAGCGACTTTGTCTTGATTATGATCGCCTACGCAGAGTGCAAAGAGAACAGGGCGGTTGAAATTTCCGTCGCAGGCGCAGCAATATCGCTAGCGGCGTTGTCGCAAACGGTATAAATTTTACGCCTCGCCGTCACGCACGATACGCCGATGCTATGGCGCACAGTATAGCGGCATCTCGAAATCAAAATCAGCACCCTCAATAAGGCGTTCAAAGTAGAGGTGCCGTTCGTCGCATAGGCTAGAAAAGGGCGCATCGAAATCCTGCGCGATCATCATACGAGCGGAGCGTTCGCGCGAGCAGCCGGGATCGGTGCGCGTCAAAGCTCGGAATTTAAAATTTTATTTTAACGGATAGTTTGGACGCAGGCGCTCGCGGAATTTAAAATTTTAAGGATTTAAATTTATTGCGGCGCGGCGGCCTGCGCATGAGGCCGGGGCGGTTATTCGCCGTCCTGCGCCTCTTCTGTGAAGCTAACGATGCGCGGAGCTGCGATGCGCGCGTAATCTTGCGCGTTTAGAATGATCGAATGATCGAGCAGGCCCGCGTTGAAAGCGATCTCATCAAAGCGTCCGAACAGCGACGGATCGGCGATTAGCAGCAGCTTGTCGTGGAAGCTAAACGGCGGCACCGAGCCGATGACGCAGTCCGTGAGATCGCCCACTTCATCGGGGCTTACGAGCGACGCTTTCGTGCCGCCGAGCCCCTGCGCCAGGCGCTTTAGATCGGTTTTGTGATCGGCTGCGAAGACCGCTAGGACGTAGATCCTGCCGTTTCTGCCCGCGGGTTTGTCGCTAGGAAGCTTCAGCTGCTGCGGCACGTTTGCGCAAATTTGATCGGTGGTTAAAGTTAAATTTCCCGCGCAGGCGCCGTTTTCGCAGCCTTGAGCGGTTGCAAAGCTGGAAGCATTGGAGTTTTGCGCGCTATCCGCTAAATTTAAATTTTGCACGAAAGAGATTTGCCCGTCCTTAAAGCCCTTGATCGTGCAAACCAGCGCCTTTGCGCCTTGCCCCAGCTGCGTGCCGCGGATTTTGGCGACTTCGGCAGAGGTGCCCGCGCTTTCGTGAGCTACGACGCGGAAGCGCGCCCCCTGCTGCGTCAAAAGCTCTTTTAAGCTTTCGAAAATTCTCTCTGACATACTCTCTCCTTGTTTTTGCGAAATTATACTAAAATTTTAACCAAACGGCGTACCTGCAGCACAAATCGCAGATGAAATTTTGCGGCGCTTGAGATTTGAGAGGACGGATAGCGCGGGGTGTGCCGATAAAATTTGCATGAAATTTTATAGAAAACCGCAGCCTTGGGCGCAAGGCGCGATAAAATTTAAACTTGCGCCCGATAAGTATTTTTCGGGCATATCGCTTGATGCGCCGCGCTAGCTTTTAGTATCGTTTGCGTATAGCCTTTGGCGCCGTTTTACCGGAGTTTGCCGCCGGACGCCTTAAAATTTAGCGCTTGATCGAGCAAAGCTCGCGCTCCAAGCTCGCCATGCTTGCTCTCAGTGCTCACTGCACGAAAGCAGGTTGGCCCACCGCCAAAAGCCAAAGCCCCTCATACGCGAGCCGTATAACCAAGCTCATCGCTCATCCGTGATGACGTATTTGCAAAACCCTTTTTGCGACGGGCGTGCGGCGTATCGGCGCCTACCTCGCAGCCCTTGCCGCCGTAAAACAGTTTGCCGCCGTGCGAGCTTTTATGCGCCATGCATTTGCGGCTAAATTTTTTAAAATTTTAAAGGCGGACGGGCTGAAGGCGCGTAAAATTTTAACGCGCAGGCGAGAAAAAGGAGGGATGCTAAATTTCACGGCCGCAATCTACGCAGAAGCGCGATGAGGTCCCGTCGCGCATAAAATTTACGCAAAGCCCGCGGTAAAATTTCGCAGTTAAAATTTACGCAAATGTGCAACCTAGTTTTTAAAAGGGCGGTTAAATTTTCTACGCGCGGTTTAGCTTTTGCGAGTAGTTCAGCTCTTGCGTGCGATTTGGCTTTTGCGAGCAGTTCGGCTAGCTAGCTCGTTTGCGAACAGCCAGTTTTTGCGGCGCAGACATTTATAGGCGGGTCTTAAAAGCAGATCGCGTATCTCTTTTGCAGGCGGTTAGGTTTTTCTGCGTGCACGCACCCGCGCGACGACCTGCCAGAGCCCCGCATCGCTTCGCAGTTCCTTACGCCACGAAAACGACGCCTCGCTCATCTGTGAAAAGACGTAGCGCATCGCCCCCTCGCCGTTTTGCACGAGCACGATCTCCTCCGCCTCCTTGTGCGCGGTTAGGCGCAGCGCCGTGCCTACGCAGCCGTAAAAAATATCCCACGTCCCGCTTGCGGGCTCATAAATCCTTATCGTCGTGCCGTATTCGGCATCCGGTTGCGGATTGATCAGTCGCTGCGCGCGCGAGGGCACGATAAATACGTCCTGCACCGCGGATCCGTCCAAAACCCGCGCGAAGAGCCACTCGCCCCTGACTTCGCGCGGCGTGCCGCTCTGCAGGCCGTCCGTCCACCATATGTCCCAATCGCCGATGAGCGGTGCGAAAAAATCGTGCTCGCTCGGTATCTTTGCGCTCCGTGCATCGCTGCACAGAGCCTTTGCAAATCCGCTTTTTTGCATTAACGCTCCTTGGTTAAATTTGAGCCGCTGCTTTGCGCGTGACGATCCTTTGAGGCGCGCCGCGTTAAAATTTCAACTGCGCTGCCGCTTCGGCGCCGGATCTGCGCGTCGTAAAATTTAGCGGCTCATCGCGCCTGCGTAAATTCTAAGCGACAAACTTGCGCCGCCTACCTACTAAGCGCCTCCGCAACGTGATCCCAGCCGAGCGCTCTAGCATAATCAAGCGCGGTTTTGCCGTGGATATTTTTAGCGTTTTTATCCGCACCCTTAGCAAGCAAAAGCTCGAGCCTCGTGCGGTTGCCCGCGATCGCCTCGTGGTGCAGCATCGTGTAGCCCTCATCGTCCGCGCGCGTGGTCTCGTCCGGATACCCGCGCAAAAACTCCTCGAAATTTTTCTTCGTATTGACGCTCATCGGGTGCTCGGTTAAATTTTGCGGATGCTCCTGCTGTTCGTATGCCACCAGCACGACATCAGGATCGCCGAAATTTAGCCCCCACGCCTCGTCGTGCTCGGCGCGCTCGCTCTGGCTCATAGCTTTGCGCATCGCCTGCACGCTAAAGCCGCCGTAAGTCTTGCCATCTATCGCAAACATCCAGTCGCTGATCTGCTCTAGCGGCACCGCGACTTCGTCGCCGTTTTTGACGTTGCTTAGCACGTTCGGGTCGTTTACGAGCACGCCGCAAACGCGCTCGCCGTCAAAATACACGTCGTTTACCCACATATGCTCGACCTCGGTGCTGCCGTTTAGCTCTTGCGAAAAGGCGACCTTGACGCAGGCAAAGCTAAGCGCGGGGACGATGCGGAGGCGCTCCCAGTACAGCTCGCGCCAGAAGTAGCGAAAGCTCTTTCGCGCCTGCTCGAATGCTTTTAGCATCGCCTCATCTTCGCCGTCCGCGTAAAACACGGGCTCGCTCTCTTTTGCGTCTTTTGCCGCGGCGTTTTCATCCTGCGCGTCTTTGCTATCGCTATCTTTCGAGCACGCGTCATCGCCGCCGAATAGTTTTTTAAACAGTCCCATTTGCTCTCCTTAAATTTAATCGTGGTTTCGTTTGGAATTACCGCGCGAGCCGGGTTTGCGCACGGCTACGGCGGCGAAATTTCATCCGTCGCCGTAGAATTTTATTCGTCGCTATAGAATTTGTCTTGCGCCGTGGGATTTATTTCGCCTGCGCGCAAGCCCATTGCGCGATGAAAATATATTGCGCGGCAGAAATCGCGCCGCGCATAAGCTCGGTCCGCCCTGCTTCTTGCGAAATTATTTCATCTGGCGGATTTTAGGCTCTTTGCTCTCTACGAGCTCGTAAATTTTAAGCTCGACCTTGACGTCTTTGGGCGCTAAAATTCTAATTTCGCCCGGAGTGTAGAAAAAAGGCGCTCCAAGCTCGTAATATATCCGCTTCTTTTGCTTCTTGCCGTCGCATAGCATCAGTGTTTGTGCGAGTTCATTGCCGCCGCTAAACTCGTAATAAAGCCCGTCCGAGCCCTCTTTTTGCTCTATTTTGCCGCCGATCAGATACGCGTCGTTGCAGTCGGCTTTGATCTCTTTGGAAAAGACCGCTTCGACCTTAAACTGCTGCGGCGGCATCTTTGACGGCGTTAGCTCAAAGACGTTTAGCTGCTTCTGCGCCTCGCCGCCGAACAAAAACAGCGGCAACAAAAAGAAAAATACGCTTTTTCTCATTTTTTACTCCTATTTAAAAAAGTTTGCGCCTAATTTTAGCGAAATTTTATCACGATTTGCTTATGCGCGCTCACCCCCGCAGTATCGCTAATGATTTTAAAATTCCGTTTTTTTCTTTAGAGAGCTGCGATTTGAAATTCTATCTTTTAGGCGCATGAGGCGATCGCTACGCGTGAATCGCTCGGGCGCGGAATTAAAATGTGCCCAGCGCGCCGGTAAAATTTATATCCGCCGCATATTTTCTCGCTCATACTCGCCGCGCGAAAACGACGCAAGATCGGCGTCATATCGCGGCACTTAGGAGCGAATAGATTTCATGAAAAGGAGCGGGGCGGGGTAAATTTAAAATTTTACCGATACGGCGCGCAGTCGCTGCAAAAAGTTGCCGCGCCGATCGAGTATGCGAGCGATCGACGGAGCGTACCGAAAGATGGCCTGCGAGATAAACGGCGCGCGGAGCCGTCTTTTTGATCCAGGCTGCGACGGCGGGTACAAAGTGCGCGCAAGCGACGATTTTAGACCGATACGGGATCCGCTCGCTGTTTATCAAGGCGCCTTTCGGTGAGACTTCATCAGCGCGGCAGAGGAGATCATGGGCGATGAGTGGGATTGCGTATGCGTCGCTGCAATAGATCACGGACGGCGCGGCGGCGCATAGATGCGTCGCTTGGGAGTTTAGATCGGAGTTTCGCTTGCGCTTAAAGCCCTGCGGTACGGAATTTCGCACGTAGCCTTGCGTAGAATTTTGTGTGGAGCTTTGCCCAGAGCTATCCGCGCTTTTATTAAAATTTTGCCCTTTATTATCTGTACCCGCGCTAAAATTCTGTTCCAAGCGCGTGCTTTGCTCGCGATTTTGCGCGTCCGATCCGCCGTCGCAGCCGCTCAAAATACACGCCGCGACTAGCGCCAAAGTAAAATTTCGCGCCCGCTTATGATTTAAGGGCGCCGCGCAGCTTCATATTTGGCATCGGAAGGACCGGATGAGGCCTCCGCGGATTTGGCTCGCGACGGCGGGATTGGAATTTGTCTTGAGACGATAGATTTAAATTTGGCTCGCGGCGGCATGGTTGCGGCTTCTGCTCGCTGTAGTCGACTCTGAACTTTCGCCGGCTAGCATCGGCGCGCCCGCTGCTCGCTCGCTATTTCAGGCTTGCGGGATAGCCGCTAAATTTTTCGATCCAGCCGTCCTCGCCGTAGAGCTCGCCGCAAAGCCCGTCCGAGAGCTCGGCTAGATTTTCGCCCGCCTCGTCCACAAGCCGCCAGCGCTCGCTTTGCTCGAAAAAATTTAGCGTCTCATGCAGGACGTGATCGGTAAGATGCGCGCAGAGCGTCCTTAGTGCCTCCCTCTGCTGCGGCGAAAACTCCGCTATCGATGCATACAGCCGCTCGCACCGCGCGCCTTTCATCCGCCCGCTCATGACCGCATCCAACCACGCCAGCGACCCGTCCCTGGCCTGTCGCACGTAATCCCGCCCGAAACTCTGCAAGCTATCCGTTTCTGCCATTTTGCCCTCCTGTGTTTAAATTTCATATTTCGGCCCGCCTTTCGATAAAATTGGTCTAAATTTCAGCTCCGAAGTCCGCTTAAGCTCTCTTTGCACTCAAAATATCGTCTGTTTTGAAATTTCGCTTTTGAAATTTGCCGTTACACTCCGCTTGCCGTAAACGCATTACGTCTTGAGCGCTTAAAATTTAGCGTGCCGTTTTGAGCGCCTAGCTTTTGCCCGCGTGACACCGCATTAAAATTTAGCGCGCTTTTTTCAGCTCTATTGATTTGCTAGGTAGCCGTTTTGCGAAGTCTAAAATTCGGCACCTTTTTCAAATCCCGCGCAAATGATGTTTTTTAGCGCCTCTGCTTCTGATTTTAACGCCTCGCTATCGGTTTTTTGCGCGGCGCTCTTTTTGTTCGCTAAATTTTTGCTAGAGCTTTGCGGCGAGGGCTTTTCGCGTGAGTTTGAAATTTTGACGGCGTCGCGCGATATTTCGCCCTGCGTCTGCACGGTGGAAATTTCGCCGCTAGCCCCGTCTGCCTTGCTCGTGCGGCGGCTTAGCACGCTTTTGACGCTTATCTTTTCGCCTGCGTAAAACGCCTCGCAAAGCCCTTCTTGCGCCTCATAGTCCGTTACTTTGACGCTGCCCTCTTGAAATTTGTAAAATTTCGCCTGTTTTGCTCTTCGCAGCTCCTCCGCTCCGCCCCATACGTCGCTCTGCGCGTCAAGATCCGCGAGCGAAAATGCGCCGTCTGCCGCCTTATACATATTGCCGAGCCTTATCGGTATCCGTTCACCACTCTTTTTGGTAAGCACGAAGCCGATCTTTTCGCCATCTTTTGGGCTCTGGCGGAACTGCTTGGAGAAAAATGCCGTGAAAAACGCGACCTCCTTGACCTCGCCGTCGGTGCCTAGGTACCTCGTCCAGCCATCTTCGGGCACGTCGATCTCGGCGACGTCTCGCCCGTCTTTTGCGCCGCATTTTAAGCCCGCGCAGCCGCTAAGCGCTAATGCCGCAAGCGCGGCTAGAAATAGGTTTTTCATATTTTCCCTTCAAATAAATTTTGGCTCGGAGTAGGGCGCCCGCCGCGCCTCGGCGCGTAAATTTGCGCAAAATAGGGCGCGCTAGCTCACTCCGCGGGCTTGATTGCGCTACCGCATCTAAAAACACATAAATCGCGCGAGATAAGCGGTAGCGCGGAATTTTAACGTCGCTCGGCGCGTTTTACAAACGTTCCGCAGCAAATCCGCCCGAAATTCTCGGGCGCACAAAGCCCGTATTGTGGCTAAATTTATCAAGCCGATGTCGCCCAGACGCGTAAAAATCGCTGCCCACTCGCCTCAAACGAGCACTCCTGCCAGTCCCAGTCGTTCTCGCCGCCCATTGCGAAATTTTCAGGCTCGTCCGATAGCCCTGCCGCGCTCAAAGCAGCCGTTATCCGCTCTTTCATAAAATCATCGGGCTCGCAGGACTTGAATTTTTCAAATTTTATCTCGTAAAGGGAGGCGAGCCCAAAGTCCTCGCGTACGAGCTTGCCGCACTCCCGCGCGAACTCCGCCGCGCTACATTCGTGCTTTGGGGCGTAGTACCAAACCTCCAGCTCCTCTATGCTCTCGCCCCCAAATTTTATGGATTTTATCATTCTGACTCCCTTTTCGCTCGTCGCGGCGGTTTAAATTTTATCGCTTAAATTTCACTTGCACCCATACGGCGCAGGTCTTACGCGCAAGATAAAACCTTCGTCATTTGGCGCAAGCGCGCTGCGCAGGCAAATTTTAAATTTAATCCGCCGCGCTTTAAATTCAGACGCCGAAGTCCGCCCGCATCCCCTCTTTGCCTTTCGGCGTAAAATAGCAAACGACGTAGCAGAGCATTCGGTCTTTGCAGTCGTATTTGGCTTCGAGAGACTCGATAATGCGCGCAAATTCCTGCGGCGGCTTGTCCGAAAAGGCGTCTCGCAGCTCCTCTGCGGCGATATGTCTCGGGCTAAGGAGCAGATACGCCGCACCGCCGTCCTCATCCTCGCTGATGGCGCGTAAAATTTCATCGCTCGCGCGAACTCGCCAGTGCTCCTTGCCGTCCCACTCTCGCAGGCTCAAAAACGTCGTGCCGCCGTCAGCGTCCAAAGCCTTTTCGTTTAAAATTTGAGCGCGTAAGGCGCCTTCATTTAAGCTCTCCTCGCTCGCGACCTCGATAAAAACATCCGTGCCGAGCAGATAGCTGGTCCGCTCAAACTCGCTTTCGTACTCCCGGCCGTCAAATTTAGCGATAAATTCTCGCACCCGCTCGTCCGCTTCGCAGCCGAACATCATCGCGTCGCTATCTGAAATTTTAACGATATAAGGCTCGTTCATAGGATTTTCCAAATTTTATTGCGGCCCGCATTTTCCGTAAACCCACTCGCGAGTTTCGTTTAGCTTAAACTCGCCGTCCTTTAGAAAATACTGCTTGCTGCTTTTGATCGCGTTTTTGCCCGCGGCTATGTAGTCGCCGATGAAGCCGCGATCCAGGACGTCGTGCGCTAAAATTCCCCGCTCAAAGACGTTTTGCGTCCTTTGCGTCTCGTACCATTTGCCGCTCTCATCAGGCTCGCGCAGGGTGATCGAGATGTTGTTGCCTGCTTCGTCGTAGCCGTAGATATACTCGTACTGCTTGCCGTCGGAAGCTGCGCGATTTTTTATCACGTTGCCGCGCGCGTCGTAGCTAAACTCGTTTTCAAACACGACCTCCCAGCGCTGCGATTCCTCGCGCCAGAGCACGGTTTGCTCGCGTAGCAGCCTGCCTTCCTCGGTCTCCTCGTGCACGTTTTTGTAGTACTCCCTCCACTCGTTTTTTGCGGCATCCCAGCGCGATCTTAGCTCGCTAAAGCGCCTATGCTTAGGCTCGATTTTGTATAAGGCCTTTTCGTCGCGCTGCCATGTGCCGTCGCGCCACGCAAAATTTATCTCGCTGCGCGTCCCGTCCGCTGCCGTAAAGACGGTATGTTTTGTAAGCGGCACCCATTTGCCGCGCCACGCGTAGCCTTCGGAGCCCGCGTAAACGTCGCCGTTGTAGTGATATATCGATTTTTCGTACGGCATCCATTTTTTCGCTTTAGCATCCCATTCGTAGGTCGCTACGAAGGTACTTTTGTAGTTGTCGTCGACAATCCTTTTTGTAAGGTGCGTCGGCGTCCATCTGCCCTTTTTTAGCGTGAAATTTTGCAAAATTTCCGTTTTGCCCTCGCGCTTTTCGACGACTTTTTCTCCGTCGTACGGCTTGCCGTCCTTGCTTTGCAGGCTGAAATAAATTTTTGAGCCGTCCTTTGCGATCTCCTGCTTGCTTATCGCCGTCTCGCGAAATTTGTTTGTATTCGCATCCCAGTCATATTCGACGTTTTCGATCTCGCGCTCGCCGCTTTCGTCAAATTTGCTAAAGCTTTTCGATACGGACGCTCCCTCTTCGCTGCTTTTTTTGTAGATTTTTTCTAGGCGGCGGGTTTTGGCGTCGTAGTTTTGGCTCACTTCATATTCGTAGCGCGGCACGGCTCCGCCTTCTGTTTTGTAGCTCGTCTTTTGCAGGCAAATTTTATCCGCCGCCGCGTGTTTTGCTGCCGCCTCGGTCGCGCCCGCAGGCACCGCGAGAGCTAACGTCGCCGCCAAAATAGAGTCTGCTAAAACTGCCGTTCGCGCCCGAAGCTTGTCTGCCGAAACCGCCGTCTGCGCCCCAAAAGCGCCCGCCGAAATAATCGCTCGCGCCTTTAAATTTAGAGCCGTAAAATCTGCCGCACCCTCGGGTGAAATTTTAAAAACACCTCTCATGACCGCTCCTTTATCTGAATTTTAAATCGCGGGGCTTTCGAGCTCATACACGACGTCCTGTCCGCCTTCCACGCTTAGGATGAAGAGCGACTCGCCCTTGATCGCGATAGCGTGCATATCGCCGACGGCAGGCAGCTCGTAGGCATCCACCGCCCTCATCGTCTCTGCATCCACGACGAGTAGGGTGTTGTAATTTTTGCTAAGCGCTAGAATTTTGCCGTTTTTCACGTCGGCGCCGGTGATGTAGTAGTCGTTTAGATCGCGTCCGTCTTTTAGCTCAAGCCCTGCGCTCGGTTTTAGGACGCTCTCTGCGCTTAGGGTTTGATCATTTTTATCGACCCTGATGACGACGACTTTTTTTGAAACCTCATTCGGCACGGAGAACATATACATAAACTCGCTTGTGGGGTCGCTTGCGATCGATAGGACGTAGGCTTTTTTTGCCCTGACGGTTAGCACGACGGGGCGATCTCTATACCACGAGGTCTTTAGCCCGCCGCTGCTTTCGCGGAAGGTGTTCCACTCTTTAAATTTGTCGATCTCGCCCTGCGGCGCTTTTTCCACCGCCCAAAGGGTCTTGTTGAAAGCGGTCGTGATGAGCTTGCCGTCTGCAAAGGTGCTATCGACGCTGTATCTGATGTCGTATCCGTTCGGTTTGTCTAGGATCGCGCGGTGCGTTATGTTTTGCAGACTGCCGTCTAGAAAATACACTCCCGCAGCCGTCGAGACGACCGCGAACTCATCGCTTGCGGCGTCGTATGCGAGCCCGCCTGCGTTTCCTTGACCGAAGATCCCGGTCGCTTTAAACGCAAGCGGCTTTTTGTTTTTGATCTTAAGGGCTGGTTTTAAATTTTTCACGGCGCCGTCGTTTGGATTTTCGTTAAATTTAAACGCTCCTTCCTCTAAAGCGCCGGCGATATGGGGCATCTGCACTTTGTTTTTGCCCGTAAGCGAAAAGGGCCTTTGCAGCCTCGTCCAAATTTGAGCGGTCCATTTATCGCTCGCTTGAGCTAGATTTAAGCTTATCCTCTCGGGCTCGCCTTTGCCGCTAAAAGGCGGAACTCCCGTAGAGAAGAAGGCCTGGAAGGCGTTTGAGACGATGACGGCGAACGAGATCGCGACGATCGCGGTCGTGTATGCGCTAAAAGGGTTGAAGCTTTCGCTTTGCTCGTCTAGGTTTTGCGCTTTCGGCGCAAAAAGCAGCATCACTGGCATTACCAAAACGACGGCCCAATACACGAATGCGCCCCACGTGTAGGTGTGCGCGCCGAAGATCGCGTCGCCAAAGCCCATGCCCACGTCCCACGCAAAGCCGTCGAGCGAGGTGTGGCGGATACTCATAAAAAGCCCGTATGCCGCGCAGATGAAGACCGCCGAGACGTATTTGATCCTGGCTCCGTAGCGCAAGATGAAGATGCCTAAAACGCCGATTAAGATCATGCCGATGCGCTCGAACCAGCATAGCGTGCAGGGGCTCTCGCCCACGACGTATCCGAGATAGATGTTTGCGATGCCTACAGGGATAGCGAGGATCAGTAAAACCGCCGTGGTCATCAGTAGGTTAAATCTCTTTTGCATAGCGCCCTCCTAATAGCTTCCGAAGGGCAGCACGGAGGTAAAGCTCGCGATAAAATACATCACAAAGCACAGTGCTGCGCCGAGCACAAAGAGCCTAAAGGCAACCTTTTCTTTCGCGGGCTTTCGCCACACTAGCCATACGGCAGCCGCTAGCAAAACAAGGATCAGTAGTTCCATGCCGTTCTCCTTAATCGTGAAAATAGTTATTGAATGGTAATGTAGCTAGGATAAAATTTTACTTAAATTTTAATATTACCTATGAAAATTTATATATTTTTGTAGCGATACGTATTTTGAAACTATATATCAACGGATAAAAAATGATCGATTAAGATAAATTTGAGCCGCGATGCGTGAAGCGATAGATCATCCTAGGCTTAGCCGCTCCGCGATCTTATATTCGGTATAAAATTTTAAAATTTTAATGATTTTGCCGCTTTGACTGCGGCCTTAAAAAAAGCATCGCGGCGAGAACTATCTTTGCGAAGCGACGGGGAGTATCGTTAGCGAAGCGGCAGCGGGTATTTTGGCTATGCGACGGGACGTCTTTAGCGGCGAAAAGAGCAAAAGCGCCATCGTCGTATAGAGCCGAGCCCTAAATTTAAGCTGGCCGTAAAATTTAAAAAAACTAGAGCGGCCGCCTGCGCAAGAGTGAATTTAAAAATTTGACGCGCGCTCTTTTGGCATTGGGCAGCGTAAAATTTCATCGCGCCTCTTTGCCGCTAATTTACGATTTCATTCGCTCCGCTTTATATCCTCGCTCGAAAAAATTCTCTCACCTTCGTAAATTTTCTCATAGCGGCTTAGCTTGCCCTCTTTGAAATAGCCGATGAAATAGCTCGCCGATTTTTCGGCCTGCTCTTGCGAAATTTCATCGTAGAGGCGGGCGGGCCCCTTTGATTTTTGTTTGTGCAAGCACGAACAGCTGCGAAAATAGCGCTTTTTGATTTTAAAATTTTGCGCCTCGTCGCCTTGCTCGTCTGCGCGCTTTGTTGCGTTTGTTTCGCTACTTTGCTGGCCTGTGAGCGCCAGATCCTCTCTTTCGCCGCCTTGCATCGTCTGTTTTTGCTCGCTTGCCGCGCCGTGATCTTGCGCCTCTACGGCGCCGAAACAGATACTCGCCGAAATTAAAGCCAAAATAGCCGTTCTTGTCGCTCTGGGTAAAACCATTTTCATCCTCTCCTTTTGCGTGCGGACCTGCCACGGCGTAGGATTTAAATTTTAAAATTTACGCGGCGTACGAATGCCTCCGCGCTAGCTAAATTTAACCGCATAGTTCGCGGGTCGCCGCGCCTGTCAAATTTAAACGCGACGCCGCACCTGCTAAATCTAACCGCACAACGCCGTATCCGCATAAATAGCACTGCGCCTGCTATTTAACCGCGACGTTCGCGCAACACCGCGCAGGTAAAATTTAGCCGCGAAATTTTACCGACGCATCTTCAAACGCTACTTTATCTTTTTATATTTCCACGTCTGCTCCGTTATGAGCTCGGACTTGCCGTCTTTAAGCTTAAATTCCTTAAAGCTCGTTATCGCGTAGATACTAGGCATCTCAAACATCATCAGCGCGGCTCCGTGCCCCACGCTATCGGCTGAGATTGCAGTATCGTAAGTGGCCTCCGAGCGCCCGGTTTGCACCCATTTGCCGCTCGCATCAAGCTTGTAGGTATCCATCGCGGTATTGCTGCCGCGCTCGTCATAGCTATAGACGTATTTGTTGCTGCTGGAATTTGATTCGTAGCTTTGCTCGAGCGGGCGCTCGCCCGATTTATCGTAAATTTCGCCGTTTGAGTAGCTTTTGACCCAATCTTTAAGTTGTTCGTCCCACAGATACGAGGTCATATTAAGATCCGCGCCCTTCTTGATAGCGGTCTGTTTGCTCATATTATCCCACGCGCGCTTCTCGTCGTTCCAGATGAAGCTCGTAACGACCTCCTCGCCCTTTGCGGCATCCAGCTCATGCTTACTCATCGTAGCGTTTTGCCACGCGCCGTTTTGGAAAGTGCTGCGGATCTGCTCGTAGCTGCCGTTTCGATCGCCGTTAAGAATCTCTCGCTCGCTGTTTTGCCACGCGCCGTTTACAAACTCATAGGTTACGTATCCGTTCATCTCTCCTGAGCCGTCGTAGAAAATTTCGGTCTTATCTTTGGGCTGCCAACTCTTGCCGTCCCATTTGAAGCTTATCGTAAGCTCCTCCTTATCCCACGCGTTTTTTACGGATCTGCTCATGCTCTCTTTTTGCCATTTACCCTTCGCAAACTTATATCGCACATCTTCGGTCGCGTTACCGTCGTAGCTGGAGACGGTTTTGCTCGCATTGCGCGTGCCGTCATCCGCTATCGAATTGCTCTCGCGCGTCGTGACGTTACCCTTTACGCTTTCCGTGTAGTCCTCTATTTTTTTCCACTTGCCGCTTTTAAGATCAAGGCCAAATACTTCAAATTTAACCATTCCCCCCTTTTCGTCAAAGTAGCTGATCTCTTTGTAGCTAGAGCCTAGGCCGTCCGAGGAGTTCGTATCTCTTATCTGCTCCAGCTTGCGCGCCGCCGCATCGTAGCTTAGATACGTGCTCTCCTTGCGCCCTCCGAGTGAGCCGTAGCTCATACTTTGCACCATATACTCATACTCCTTGGCAAACGCCGCCGCACAGAGCAGCGCAAGTATCGTAGCGAGCTTTTTCATCCTCTCTCCTTGGAAAAAATTTTGATAATTATATAATGTTCGTATATAAAAACGGATAAAATTTCGCCGCGCGGCTAAATTTAAAAAACTCGGGCTTTGAAACGGCGGCAGCGGAATTTTATGTCGGTTAGTCGGAATTTTGCGCAATTTTTTGGATTGGAATTTTAAATCATCGGGCGGTTGGAATTTTGTGCGAGTTTAAGCGACCGAAATTCCGCACGATCTGCTTTTGAAATTTTGCGCGGGCTTTCGGCGAAATTCCGCGCGGACGGCCGCTATTTAAATTTTAATCCAAACCGCCGTAAAAGCGGCGCGAGCCTCAGTCGTCTGCGTAAATTTTAAAATTTTATAAATTTGGCGCCTCGCCTCGCTGCCGCGCTATGTCCGTGCCGAATGCACCCGGCGGGAGCGGTAAAATTTTAACCGCCTTCTAATCTTGCAAAAATTTCTTATCGATCAGATCGTAGTTTTTATACAGCCTGCGCAGCTCGTCTCGCACCTCCATCAGCGCAAAGCCGAGCAGATTTTGCCCGCGCCACGCGCTCGGACGGCTTGCGTTTTAGCTCTGCCGCCCAAGGCCGATACCCCAAATTTTATCCAGCGGGCCGGCCTCGACTAAAATTTTATCTCCCGTCGCGAGCAAAAAGCGCATCATCGCGGGATTTTGCGTAAATTTATAGTAATTGCCGCTTAGCACGACGCTGTAGCGCACCTCGTCCCAGAGCCGCTCATCAAAGCCCCGCACCTGCCTGCCGAGCGCCTTCATCTGCTTTGCATCGCGGCTTTGCATTATTCGCGCCCGCGTCTGCTCGTCGCCGAATATCCGCGCCTTGCTCGCCATCATAAACTGCTCGGCGCATAGATACTCATCGGCATCTACGGCAAAAGGCGAGCTCTGCCACTGCCCGAGGCAGGATTCATCCGCGGCCGCATCCGGCTTGTAGAAAAATAGAAATTCATGCGCTTCGGAAGAATTTATTAGCGAAGTTTTATCGTATTTCGCCGCTCCGTCGCGCCGCCAAAACGGCAAGCCCTCGCGGTAGAAATCGTCCATATCGTCCGTAAGATCGTCGCCAAACTCATCGCACTCGCTAAATTCCAAATTTTGTAGCTCCGAGCAGCATCTGTCGCCGCCATGCGCGCATTTTACCCGCTCATTTTCAGACGTCTCGTCCAGCTCGTCCCAGCCGCCGTAGTGCCAAAAGCAAGGATAGGGGAAGGCCCGTGCATACGCTCTTTGCGCGGCTTCATCCAGCCGCTCGAACCACTGCCAAAATTTAAATTTATAATCCTCTGCCGCGCCCATCCGCCAGCCGAGCGAAAACTCGCTAAGAGCGGGGTATTTGATCCACGGCGGCGGCATCACGTTTTTTAAAATTTCGCTCACGCCCTTTCCTTAAATTTTATTTTGAAGCATAGTTTGAAATTTGCCTAAATTTAGCCTGCAAGCTGAAATTTAGGCAAAATACGGCTAAGCTAGCAAAGCCCGTCCGACTAAATTAGCCGCAAATTTAGTCGCAGAAGCGTTCGTCCGTACGGTATTTCTTGCGCTCGGCGATGTAATCGGCTCTGTTTTTCGGATCGGCGAAATACTGCTTTTGCTTCTGCTGATCGGCTTTGAGTTTTTCTATCACTTCCTTTAGAGCCGCCTTGCGGTCGCTGGCCGTGGATGGGAATTTATCCGAAAATATCGCCTTGTACGGATGATCCTTTACCCAATCGACCGCCCTTTCGACTGTAATCTGCTGCTTGTCGATGTCGCAGAATGCGTAGGGGTTGATCACGTCGCCCGCAAGGTGCATGAAAGCGGAATTTGCCTCGACCGTCTCCATAAACATCGCGCCGCTGACGTCGATTACCGAGGCGAAGGAGATGAAGCGGTATTTGCCCGCGTAGAACCAAAACACCGCGTCGTCCTTAAGCCCCAGATCATAAGCGCGCGCCGCGACGGTCATCAGCGTGGTCGGAGCGACCATGTCCGGAGCGTCCTCGATGATTTTGATCGCCTTTTTTAGGCTCGGCACGTCGTTTTTCATCAACAGATCGTCGATCGGCTCGTAAACATGCACGTATTCGGGCTTGCCCTCCTTAGCCGAATAAAACGGCGAAACATAGATGTCGATCGAAGTGATTTTTTCCACCTTGTCCTCACTCTGGGCGCTCAAAGTCGCAGCCGCCGCTGCACACAGCAGCAGCGAACGAAATTTTTTCATAACCTCTCCTTCGGTTAAATTTTGTAAATTCTTTTCGTAATTATACCTTGAAATTTAAGGGCGCGACGCTTTACGCGGCTAAATTTAAGCGCCGTTAGCTGCTAAATTTGCATTTTATTTAGCTCGCTCACGCAAATTTTATAAATTTTGGCGCCTTTTAAAAGAGCTAAATATTCGCCGTTCCCGTACGAGCCGTAGCCCTCATTTTTGTTATTTTTCGAGCCGTCTGCGCCGAGAAAATTTAGGCTGATTTTTCTGTCGAATTCTAGCGTCTCGCCTTTAAATTTAAACAAAAACAGCTCATCTTTGTCGTTATCAGCCGGGCAAAACAGCACGCTTCGCTCATCCAGCGCGAAGTCGCTGCTCGCAAAAATATAATCGCTCTTTGAAAATTCTAGCTCGCACGTTTCAATAGCCGCGGAGACCGGTTTATAAGAACTGATTTTCGGAGTATACGCCGTGGCTTGCCCGTCCTTGATACGCACGAAATCAAAGCTACTGCAATAGTGCGCGTAGCATGCGCCGCCAAATAGATTTATCGCGTAGCAGTCGTGAATCCGGCTGAGGTCAAATCCATAGAGTTTTTCGCCCGCTTCGTTCCAAACGGCGAGTTCACACTCGTCTCCGCCGAAGTTGCCGAAGAGCCCGTCGCCAAAATATGAAACGTAGAGCCGCCCGCCCTGCGCTATGATCTTTGCTATGCCGTCGCCCACGCAAATTTTGCCCGTTTGGGCGCCCAGCTCATCGATAAATTTTAAATTTTCCTCGCCGCGTTTTAGCTTTTCATCGTAGCGCGAGCGAGCGTTTAGCAGCGCCCAACGGTTTGGAAAACCCACGGACACGGCGAAGTGGTAGCCGTTTTCGTCCGCGTCGGTTTTTATCTCGCGCAGCCGCCCGTCTTGCATAAACTTAATGACGTATTCGCCCGCATCCTCGCATAGAAAATATATCTCGCCGCGCTCGGTGATGCCGATGCTAACGAGCTCTCGCGCCTCTTTTGGCGTTAGTTCGTAGCAAGGGGTTAAATTTAACCGCGATTCTTTGATTTTAATAGACTTTGGCATTTCGATTTTTTAAATTTACCGCTAAAGCCCGTTTCTGCCGCGTTGCGGTAGAAATCGATCTGATCTTTTTTGATGATGCGGATGTAGTCGGTGCTGCCGGGATGGCCGCTTTGAAAGCCCGCCGTCATCACGTAGGTGCCGCCTTCTTCGATGAGCCCGCGCTGCAGAGCCTCGCTTATGATACGTGCGAGCAGCGAGTTGATGCTCGTTTTTTCCCTGACCATCGCAGGATTTACGCCCCACACGAGACTTAGCGCGTGCGCGGTCTGCTCGTCGTGTGCGATTGCGATGATGTCGATTTTGGCGCGGTTGCGTGCGAGTTTGATCGCCGAGCGCCCCGAGCCCGTGATCGAAAGTATCGCGCCTGCGCCCAGTCTTGCGGCAAGCGCTGCGGTGCTTGAAGTGATCATATCGGTCTCGTCGTAGAAATCGTAATCGTTAAATTTATCGTAAGGATAGATCTTTTCGGTCTCGCGGATCGTCTCGCTCATCGCGGCGACCACGGCTGCGGGGTTTTTGCCGATGGCGCTTTCCTCGCTTAACATCACGGCGTCGGTGCCGTCGAGCACGGCGTTTGCGACGTCGCTGATCTCAGCTCTGGTGGCGCGCTCGTGCTCGGTCATGCTAAGCATCATCTGCGTGGCGGTGATGACGGGCTTTGAGCGGGCGTTGGCAAGAGCTATGATGCGCTTTTGGATACGCGGGATCTCATAAAACGGCATCTCGATGCCCAGATCTCCGCGCGCGACCATTATGCCGTCGCTTGCCTCGATGATCTGCTCGATGTTTTCTACAGCGTCGAATTTCTCGATCTTGGCGTAAATTTTAGCTTTTGAGCCTAGCGAGTTTAAAATTTCGCGCACGCGCAGGATGTCGTTTTGCGACTGCACGAAGGAGATGCCTACGAAATTTACGCCGTGCGCCGCGCCCCAGCGCAGATCCTCTAGGTCTTTTTGCGTGATGACGTCGATATTTAGGCGAGTATTTGGGAAGTTCACCCCCTTATTTGAGCTTAAAAAGCCGTCGTTTTCGAGCACCGCTCGCACGCCTTGCTCGCTTACCGCGACTACCTTGGCGCGGATCGAGCCGTCGTAGAGGTAGATAAACTCGCCCGCCTTCATCAGCGGCAAAATTTCGGGGTGGTTGATACACAGCTCGTATTCGCCTTCTGCAGTCTTTTTGCCGATGATTTCGCTAGGAAGGAAGGTGATTTTATCGCCCGTTTTTAGTTTAAAATTTTCCTCGAGCTTGCCGACGCGGATCTTTGGGCCGCTAATGTCCTGAAAGACGCCTACGCGCACGCCTAGGCTCTTTTCTACGGCGTGAATTTTGTTTAAATTTGCCTCGTGATACTCGTGCGTGCCGTGGCTGAAGTTCATCCTAAAGGCGTTGCAGCCCGCCTTTACCATCGCGCTCATCATCTCTTCGCTGTCGCTTGCAGGCCCGATGGTCGCTAAAATTTTGGTTTTTTTAAACATTTTTATTCCTTAAATTTATTAAATTTAGCACGGCTTTAAGGGCGTTTCGCGCAAATACGCCGTATAAACCGCACCGACAAAGCCGCGCGATATATGTACTGCATAAACTTGCACCATGCAAAGCACGATAAGCGCGCCGAGCGAAGTATTGTGTCACAAAACACATCGAGCAAAGCATGCGGAGTAAAACACATCGAGCAAATTTTAAAATTCTAAAATTTCTAAATTTTAAAATTTTGCGCTTAAGCTTTACTCATGTTCGCCGAGCTGAGCGTTAAATTTGGCTTGATCAAAGCTCTTGCCTAGATATTCGCACGCGCTTTTGGCATCTTTTAAGGCGTTATTTAGGCAATTCGTAGCGCCCGGGCTCGGCGTCATCGTAAAGCTCGCGCCCGTTCCTTCGTTTAGGCACGCTTCGCCCAAAAGCAGCTTCTGCTGCGATTTGCAGATGACCTGCGGCCGCACGCCGCCGAAGCCTTTGGCGTAGTAGATGTCCTCCTCGCGGATGCTAGGTATGATCTTGCGCGCATTTTTGACGAAAAGTTTTTTGCCCCAAACGGGGATTTCAAAGCCGATATTGCGAAGCAGGAAATCCCTCACGTCGCTATCGCCGAAGTTTTGCCAAAAGACCTTCGCCACATCGGCGCTGAAATTTAAAGACTGAAAAAACTCGGGGATCGAGCGACACCCTTTGTAGCGCTCGAGCTTCGGCATCGTAAGCGCGGTAGGTCCGAATCTGGTGCAGCCGTCCGCCAAAAGATCGGGATCGCCGTGAAGCGCGGCAAACGGAAGCTTCGGGTTTTGCACCGTGTAAACCTTGCCGTTTAAAAGCTTTTGCTTGCTTAAATAGAAGCTGCCCGCGATGCAGATCGTGCTAAGATCGAGCCCCAGCCCCATGCGGTGTGCGAGCCACAGCGAGTGCGCGCCCGCACATACCGCTACGAAATCAGCACTTAGCGAGAGCTTGTTTGCGGTGCGGATATAAAATTTATCGCCTATTTTGGTGATATTTTGCACCTCGGAGTTTAGATACAGATCGCAGGTTTTGCCCTTTGTTTTTTGGGCGTTTTGCACGAATGAATTTGCCGTCGCGCCAAAATCGATCGTAGTATAAACTCCCGATTGCACGCCCATTGCGGCGATATTCTCCGCTCTTTCCTCGCCGCGCCCGTCAAAAACTAGCTTAGGCTCGATTTTTTTGAGCGCTTCTTTGCCAAAAAGCTGCAAATAGGGATAAAGCTCTTTAAATTTCTCGAAGCGATCCTTGATAAGCTCCGTCTCATCGTCTCCTACGCCTAGAAGCAGCTTCTGCCCTTCAAATATAAGTTTGTTCGTAAGATCGTATTTTTGGCAATATTTTACTATCATATCGGCGCTGCGCTTTAGCTTGGCGGTCTTTTCGAGCGCGTAGTTAGTCTCGATATCGCCGCAATGAATCGTCTGAGAGTTTGCGCTCGCTTTGGAATTTAGCATCGCGAGCCCTTCGTATTTTTCGACGAGCGCGATACTTTTTATATCGCTAAATTCCGCCAGCACGTATGCCAGCGCGCTGCCCGTGATACCGCCGCCTACGATTAGTACGTCGTAATGTTTTTCTTGCATCTGCTCCCCTTTTAAATTTGATACAATTGTGCTAAATTTTAACTTAAAACCCAGTTATAAAAGCGTGAATTTAGATGATTTTCTATAAAATTCGGCCGAGTTTAAATTCGGAGTATTGTATGAAAAAAATCGTTCTTATCGGACTACTCTTGGCTGCGTCGCTCTTCGGCGCTGATAAGGCGGATAAAAAGGATAAAGTTTATCGCCTAAAGCTAGCTCAAAGCTATGAAATTTCAATGCCCGTCGTGGGCGACGTCGCTAAGCGCGTGGCCGATCTTGCCGATCAGATGTCGGGCGGGCGGCTAAAGATCGGCATCGATACGCCGAGCAAGCATAAGGCGGCGTTTGAAATTTATGATCTAGTAAGCGGCGGCAAGTACGACATGGGCTACACCGCGGCGTATTATTACAAAGACAAAAATAGCGCCAACATGCTATTTACCGCCGTGCCGTTCGGGATGCTAAAAGACGAGTGGCGCGCGTGGTATGATTTCGGCGGCGGCAAACAGCTCGCGGAGAAATTTTACGCTAAATCGGGCCTGAAGGTTTTTAACGTCCTAAATAGCGGCGTGCAAATGGGGGGCTGGTTTAAAAAAGAGATCAATACGCCCGAGGATCTAAAGGGGCTTAAGTTTAGAATTTCAGGCCTCGGCGCCGAGGTGATGAACCGTCTGGGCGTAGCGGTCGCAACGATCCCGCTAAATGAGCTGCAAACGGCGCTTCAGATGGGCACGATAGACGCTGCAGAGTGGGCGAGCCCCGCGCTTGATATGGATCTGGGCTTTTACAAGGTCGCGAACTACTACTACACCGGCTGGCAGGAGCCTGCGAGCGAGCAGCAGATCGTAATAAGCCTAAGTGCGTGGGAAAAGCTGCCTGCCGATCTGCGCGCTATCTTGGACGCTGCGATCGCAAAAGTAAGCGAGCAGGCGCAAAACGGCGCGTTTTATAAAAATGCGATGCTGTGGGACGAGATGAAGAAAAAATACCAAGACGTCCGGGTCCGCTCCTTTTCGCCCGAGATCATGCGAGCGCTTCGCCAAGCGACGGATGAAATTTTAGCCGAGCAGAGTGAGAAAAACCCCGATTTTAAAGAGATTTGGGAGAGCCAAAAGGCGTTTTTGACCAAGGCTAGAGCTTACAGCAGCGCCGCGGATTTTGCATACATCGAAAAAACGAGCGCCGTCGAAGCCGAGCAGAATTTCACAGCCTCGGTCAAAGAGATTTCGGTGCCTCAACCCGCAGCCTCAGCAGAGATAAACGCGAGCGTCGCATCGCCTAAAACGGAGACCAATCAGACTAAGTGATTTAAAATTTGCGCCGTTTCCCACCGCCCCTCCTAAGGCGGATGAAATTTGCGCCCGCAAAACCGCTCTGCCCGCATGTTCGCTAAAAATCGCTTTTTAAAACGGCTGAAATTTTGCGAGAATACGGCGGCAAGTTTAAATTCGGCGGCGAGTTTGAATGGCGGAAGCGGCGATTGAAATTTCTTCGTAAAATTTAAGGCCGAGCTTTAAAATTTACGCGCCAATTCGGCCAAGCGCACGGTTTGAACCCGCCCGCCCGCGACGTAAATTTTTTAAAATTTTTAGATTTTTGACTTAGGAGCGTTGAAATTTTACGGCGCTTGGAATTTTTGCAGCACTTTAAGCTCTCGGCGTTTGAAATTCCGCGATGTTTGACATTTGCGGCGCCGCGGCGAGAATTTATTTTAAATTAGCGACGCGTTTCGTACCGCGGCGCGAAACGGTGCGTAGATAAAATTTACAAGAGCCGCCCGAGACGGTGCGCGACGGACTAGCCGCGGATTAAAATTTTAAGATCAAATTTCACAAGACGGCTCTGTTTTGCAAACATTTCGTAGCACGATCTTTCAAGACGCGCAGGCGGAATTCGCGCCGCGGCAAGATCTATGAAATTTTGTAAGCGGGCTCGTTCGCAAAGCGCACAGTTTTATCCACGCCCACGCACCGAAATATAAAATTTGATTTCGCGATCGCATATTTTAGGCGTGTCGCCGCGTATCCGCCGATAAAATTGCCAAATAAAATTTCACGACCGCTTTATGCGCAAAGTCCGCCGCCTTTCGTATAAATGCAAAATTTATGCGCTAAATTTCACGGCCACGCATGGGGTTGCAAAAGGAAGGCGAGATATTGCAAGATCATTTCGGATCGTTTCGTCGCTGCGAAGTTTTAAACGCAAAACCTTTTGCCGTCGCATGCACTCCCGCGTGTTGCTTTTTCGTGCCCCCGCACGTACCCCTTCCTCGCACTATTTAAGCGCTCTAGGCCGTAAAATTCTTCGCTATTACAAGCTGCAACGAGCCGTGATATTCGTGCGGCGGCGGCAGACAAACCGCTCTGCTAATCGCGAGGAATTCTGCGCAATAGCAAGAGAAGTCGTCGCAATGCGCTTGCATGCCGGAGTAAAAGTCGCTTAAGTCATCGCGATAAGTTTTCGCATAGGGGCGCGAGGTCGTCGTATAGGTTCATGCATACATATCGTGCGCCGAGAGGAGCGGCGTTTTGCTGCTGCGATAAGTTTTGTCGCGATGAGCTTTGATGCAGGAAGGCGGCGGCGCAAAAGACGGACGCTTTGAAGCAAGGCCCAAGCGGCGAGCGTTTGCGCACGAGGGCAGGGGGTGATCCCGCCTTTCGCGCGCCTTTGCGATTGCTCCGCCGCTCGCCTTTTGCGCCCTAGGCTGCACGGTAAAATTTAAATTCTAAATTTAGCCCCGCCGCAAAGCGTAAAATTTTATTTCAAAGCCCTAAAAAGCTCCACGCCGTCAAGCTGCTCCCACGGGTATTCGTCGTTTCCGACCTGTCCGCGTGCGGCGACGTCGGCATAGAGAAAGCTTCCTTTGCCCGGGCGATCAAGGCCGAATTTATCGATGATCCAGCGCGGCGTGAGCGGGAATTTTTCAAGCACGAAAGCAGATAGCTCATCGTCGCTAGCCGCGCCCAAATTCGTTCCCATACAATCGACGCTAACGCTGACGGGCTTTGCGACGCCGATTGCGTAGCTGAGCTGGACGATGCATTTTTTCGCAAGTCCCGCCGCAACGATATTTTTAGCGATGTAGCGCGCCGCGTAAAACCCGCTGCGATCGACCTTAGTGTAGTCTTTGCTGCTTTGAGCGCCGCCGCCGATCGGGCTATAGCCGCCGAAGCTATCGACGATCAGTTTGCGTCCCGTTAGGCCGCTGTCGTGAAGCGAGCTGTGATTTACGTAGCGACCGGTCGGGTTGATGTAGATGATAGTCTTGCTTTTGTCGTAAAGCTCCTTCGGAAGCCCCGCCGAATCGATCAAATTTCCGATCAGATCTCGGACGCGCTCGATACTCATGCTCTCGACGCATGGCGCGGAAACCACGATCGTATGGATGCTTTGCGGCTTGCACTCCTCGAAATTGCTTTTCGTGCCGTAATCGACCGTAACCTGCGTCTTAATATCGACGCCAAGTTCGTCGGGATGGGATTTCGCGTAGGCATAGACGTGATCGCAAAGAAGCCTCGCGTAGGTGATCGCCGCCGGCATAAAATTTTTCGTTTCGCAGCTTGCGAAGCCGAACATTATGCCCTGATCTCCCGCTCCGATCTCGCCGCCCTCTTGATCGACGCCTTGGTTGATGTCGGGACTTTGCTGGTTTAAAAATACGTCCACTTGCAGATCCTGCGGATGCAGGCACTGTGCGCGCGTAAAATGAGGGTTGTCGTCGTAGCCGATCTCGCTAAGCGCGCCCTTTACGATGTGGCGGTAATCGTCGTGGGTAAAATCGATCTTGGCGTTTACTTCGCCGCCTATTACTACGTGTTTGCCCGCGATGAAAACCTCCGCTGCTACGCGCCCGTTGGGGTCTTGTTTTAAAATTTCATCCACGATACTGTCTGCGATAATATCGGCGCACTTATCCGGATGTCCGGGACTTACTACTTCGCTTGTGAATAGATACATGAGACTACCTTTTATTTAAAATTCGGCGCATATTGTATCTAATATCTGTCTCTTATACACATCTGACGCTGCCGACGACTAGTCGAGTG
>CAUUKU010000003.1:0-56565 GCA_963545665.1 uncultured Campylobacter sp.
AGATACTGATCGGTCTCGTGGGCTCGGAGATGTGTATAAGAGACAGAAGCAATTTAAAGGAGTAAAGCGTGAGTGCGAAAATTAAAGCAGACGAAATTAGTAGCATAATCAAAGAGCGAATCGAGAGCTTTGATCTTAGCGTCGATGTCGAAGAGACGGGCAAGGTCGTCTCCGTAGCCGACGGCGTCGCTAATGTTTATGGACTTAAAAACGTAATGGCTAACGAGATGGTCGAGTTCGAAAATGGAGCTAGGGGCATCGCGTTAAATTTAGAAGAGAGCAGCGTGGGCGTCGTTATCTTAGGCGACACCAGCGGCATCAACGAGGGAAGCAGCGCAAAAAGGCTGGGTAAGCTTTTGCGCGTGCCGGTAGGCGATGCTCTGATCGGTCGCGTAGTAAATGCTCTAGGCGAGCCGATCGACGGTAAAGGCGCGATAGAGACCAGCGATACTAGATTCGTCGAAGAAAAGGCCAAAGGCATCATGGCTCGTAAATCCGTTCACGAGCCGCTTCAGACCGGCCTTAAGGCGATTGACGCGCTAGTGCCGATCGGCCGCGGACAGCGCGAGCTCATCATCGGCGACCGCCAAACCGGTAAAACCACCGTCGCTGTTGATACCATCATCAATCAAAAGGGCCAGGACGTCGTTTGTATCTATGTAGCGATCGGTCAGAAGCAATCCACCGTCGCGCAAGTCGTTAAAAAGCTTGAAGAATACGGCGCGATGGATTATACGATCGTTGTCGCCGCAAACGCTAGCGAAGCGGCTGCGCTTCAATATCTAGCGCCTTATTCGGGCTGCACTATGGGCGAGTATTTCAGAGATAACTCTCGCCACGCGCTTATCATCTACGATGATCTTAGCAAGCACGCGGTTGCTTATCGCGAGATGTCGCTTATCTTGCGCCGTCCACCGGGACGCGAGGCGTATCCAGGCGACGTATTCTACCTACACTCCCGTTTGCTTGAGCGTGCTAGCAAGCTAAGCGATGCATTGGGCGCAGGCAGCCTAACGGCGCTTCCTATCATCGAGACGCAAGCGGGCGACGTTTCGGCATATATCCCTACAAACGTTATTTCAATCACTGACGGTCAAATTTTCTTGGAGTCGGGCCTGTTTAACTCGGGAATTCGTCCTGCGATCAATGTGGGTCTATCCGTTAGTCGCGTCGGCGGCTCTGCGCAGATTAAAGCGATCAAAAAAGTTTCGGGAACCCTGCGCTTAGATCTTGCTCAATACCGCGAGCTTCAGGCGTTCGCGCAGTTTGCGAGCGATTTGGACGAGAGTAGCCGCAAGCAGCTGGATCGCGGACAAAGAATGGTCGAAATTTTAAAGCAACCTCCTTACTCGCCGCTTCCGGTCGAAAATCAAGTGGTTATTATTTTTGCGGGAAGCCGCGGATTTTTGGACGATATACCCGTAAGCTCGATCGGCAAATTCGAAGCCGAGCTCTATCCGTATATCGAGGCGAAATATCCTGAAATTTTCGAAGAGATCAGAAGCAAAAAGACCATCGAGAAGGATTTGGAAGATAATTTGATCAAAGCATTAAATGACTTTAAAGCGACCTTTGCCGCTTAAAAGGGCTAAATTATGGCAAATTTAAAAGATATAAAGCTACAGATCAAGAGCGTTAAAAATACGGAGAAGACCACCAAAGCTATGAAGCTGGTCTCCAACGTCAAGCTCAAAAACACCAAAGAAGCGGCGATGAGATCGCGCGCCTATGCGGTGAAGATCAACGAGGTTTTGAGCGAAATTTCGGCGCATATGAAAGAGTACATAGCCGGTAACGCAGGCAACGACGATAAGCTTAGAATTTTCGATACCGCGCGAGAGGTAAAGGTGGTCGATCTGCTATTTATCACCGCAGACAAAGGGCTTTGCGGCGGTTTTAATATCAACACCATCAAAAAGATTAAGGCTCTGATCGAAGAATTTAAAGCAAAAAAGATCAAGGTCCGCCTTCGTGCCGTCGGCAAAAAGGGGATAGAGTATTTTGATTTCCAAGGCGTCGAGCTTTTGGAGCGATACGTCGGCGTGAGCTCCTCTCCGTCGTCCGATAAGGCTAACGAGATCGTCCAAGCCGCGGTTAAGGATTTTAACGAAGGCAAGACCGACGAGGTCATACTTATCCACAACGGCTATTTGAATATGATCTCCCAGGAGATGCGCGTCAATACTTTGGTTCCTATCGGCGAGCCGAGCATAGATGAAAATTCTATAAAAAACGCCTCTAGTATGGAGGTCGAGGTGCTCTACCCCGAAGATGAAGAAATTTTAATGCTAAATTTAATCCAGAGCTATCTTAGCTACAGCATGTATTACGCGCTGATCGACTCTTTGGCCGCGGAGCACTGCTCGAGGATGAACGCTATGGAGAATGCGACGAACAACGCCAAAGAGCGCGTGTCGCAGTTAAATTTAGCATATAACAAAGCCAGACAAGGCTCTATCACGACCGAGCTTATCGAGATCATAAGCGGCGTCGAATCAATGAAATGAAAGGAAAACGGATGAAAGGAATAATCTCTCAGGTAATGGGTCCGGTAGTCGACGTCGATTTTAAGGACTATCTGCCTAAGATCAATGAAGCCGTCGAGGTAAAATTTGAAGTAGAAGGTAGCCAAAGAAGGCTTATTTTGGAAGTAGCCGCGCACCTTGGAGACAATCGCGTCCGCACGATCGCTATGGATATGAGCGACGGACTGAGGCGAGGACTTGAGGCCGTTGCTTTGGGCACGCCTATTACGGTGCCTGTGGGCGAGAAGGTCTTGGGTAGAATTTTTAACGTCACGGGCGATCTGATCGACGAGGGCGAGGATGAGAAATTTGAAACCCGCTGGTCGATCCACAGAGATCCGCCTAGCTTTGAAAATCAAAGCACGAAGAGCGAAATTTTTGAAACCGGTATTAAGGTAGTCGATCTGCTCGCTCCTTATGCAAAGGGCGGCAAGGTAGGCCTATTCGGCGGCGCGGGCGTCGGCAAGACCGTCATCATCATGGAGCTGATCCACAACGTCGCTTTCAAACACAGCGGCTATTCCGTATTTGCGGGCGTCGGCGAGCGAACGAGAGAGGGAAACGACCTTTATAACGAGATGAAAGAATCGGGCGTTTTGGATAAAGTCGCCTTGACCTACGGCCAGATGAACGAGCCGCCGGGGGCGAGAAATCGTATCGCGCTAACGGGACTTACGATGGCTGAGTACTTCCGTGACGAGCTTGGGCTTGACGTTTTGATGTTTATCGATAATATCTTCCGTTTCTCGCAGTCGGGTTCGGAGATGTCTGCGCTTTTAGGACGAATTCCATCCGCGGTCGGTTATCAGCCTACGCTTGCTAGCGAAATGGGTAAACTGCAAGAGCGCATTACTTCTACCAAAAAGGGCTCCATTACCTCCGTTCAGGCCGTTTATGTGCCTGCGGACGACCTTACCGACCCTGCGCCGGCGACCGTTTTCGCACACCTTGATGCGACGACCGTTCTAAACAGAGCGATCGCCGAAAAAGGAATTTATCCTGCCGTCGATCCGCTTGATTCGACCTCAAGAATGCTCGATCCGCAAATCATCGGCGAGGAGCATTACAAGGTCGCTCGCGGCGTCCAAGCGGTACTTCAAAAATACAAAGATTTGCAAGACATTATCGCGATTTTGGGTATGGACGAGCTTAGCGAAGAGGACAAACTCGTAGTCGAGCGCGCTAGAAAGATTGAGCGCTACCTATCTCAGCCGTTTTTCGTCGCCGAGGTATTTACCGGAAGCGCCGGAAAATATATCTCGCTAGAGGAGACTATCGCCGGCTTTAAGGGAATTTTAGAGGGCAAATACGACGATCTGCCGGAGAATGCCTTTTACATGGTAGGAAACATCGACGAGGTGGTGGCAAAAGCCGAAAAGATGAAAGCGTAGGAATTTGCTATGAAAGAATTTTTGCTTTTAGAGATCGTGACGCCCGAAGGTATGGTCTTTTCGGGCGAAGTCAAATCCGTCCAGCTCCCGGGGGTTACGGGTGAGATGGGCGTTTTGCCGGGGCACGCGAGCCTGCTGACGGGGCTTAAGGACAAAAGCGAAGGCGGTGTCGTAGAGATCGTGGATAAAGACGGCAAAAAGCAGCTCGTATTAGTAAATGACGGATTTTTGGAAGTGGGCGAGGAGAAAACCACCATCCTAGCCACTCAAGCCGTAGCTATCGGCGGCGATAGCGAAAATGCCGTAGCGAAGTCTTTGCAGCGAGCTAAGGATCTACTTGCATCCATCAGCTCGGATGCGGCAAATTCCGCGGCCATTATGGCTAGAGTAGATGAATTCGCAAGGCAAAATTAAGTATGTTAGATTTGATTTTAAGTTATTTTACGAGAAGCACGTTTATTACGATATTCGTGCTTTCTTGGCTATCCATCTATTTTATCGTTACTTTTACGATTTTGATCTCCAGATACGTAGGACTTAGCGCGTGGCAGTATCGTGAAGCAAAGGCGCTTGAATCCCTACTGATGGGCGGTAGGATTTCGCTTTCGGGCTCCATTTTTCAGAAAGTAAATACCGAAAAAATTTCAAAAGAAGCTCTTGCGATCTACAAAGGCAAAGCCGAGCGGGATTCGACCAGCGGACTTACGTGGCTTTCGATCATCGCTTCTACCTCCCCGTTCATCGGATTATTCGGTACGGTAGTTAGTATCCTAGATACCTTTTCGAAGCTTGGCGGCGGAAACTCCGGCATCGAGACTATCGCTCCTGCGATCAGCGAAGCGCTAGTGGCTACGGGATGCGGAATTTTCGTAGCGATCCCCGCATACACCTTTAGCCTACTTATCAAACGCAAAGCCTACGAGGTAATGAGTATCATCAGCCGCACTGCGGATATTTTGCTCTTTAAATCGGGCAGCGGAAAAGCTATTTGATGTATAATTTCGATGAAAATCCTGAGCTAAATATCACTCCGCTCGTCGATATTATGCTCGTCCTTCTCGCTATTTTGATGGTCGCGCAGACGGCGATAATCTACGATGAAAAGATCGAGTTGCCTAGCGGCTCAAAGGCCCAGATCTCGCAGAATACAGCGGAATTTTTACTGGTACGCATCGGCGAGGATCGCAAGGTTTATATCGATAAAAGCTCGATGAGCCTAACAGAATTTCCTGATAATCTCGTGCTGATTAAAGGCACGGGTAAGTATAGCCTAGATAAACCCGTTTTTATCCAAGCCGATAAGAGGCTTGTTTATGATGACGTAATGTTTGTTTTAAAGAGCCTAAAGCAGGCGGGTTTTACTAAGGTTGCGCTTCAAACAAATGGCTAATTATTCAAATTTTACGGGCGTTAGATACGATAATTTCAAATCGTTTCTGATCGCCGTTTTTGCCTATTTATTGGTTGTTTTCGCTCTGCTTTATCAAATTTCAAAGCCGCAAGAAAAATTTAAAAAATTTACTGACAACCCAAACGATTATATGGACGTTACTTTTGATTTCGAAATAGATGATAAACTACCCTCCGCGCCTGAAATAGCTAAAGAAACAAAGCAGGGCGAGCTTGATAACAAGCAGATAAAAGATGTGGAGGAGGATAAGATAAAAACTACGGCGCAGGTCGTCGCTCCACCGCCGCCGAGTAAGGCGCAAGAGCCCGAAAAGTCGAAAGAGGAGCCTAAGCCTGAACCTAAAAAAGAGGAGCCCAAAGTAGAGCCGAAGAAGGAAGAGCCCAAGCCCGAACTAAAAATAGAGGAAATCCCCGCTCAAAAAACGGTGGAGAAAAAGGATGAACCTAAGCCTGAACCCAAAAAGGAAGAGAAAAAAGAGGAAAAACCGAGCTTGAGCGATCTTTTCTCAGATACGACGAAGGACAATAAAAAGCTTGAGGAAAGCGCCAAGGCTAGCGACGCGGTTCAGAGTAATAAAAAGTCCGATAAAGAAACCGCTACTTCTAGCGCTAAAGATAAAGCGGCATCTAAAAATGCCGTCGTCAAATCTGAAAAACTCGGCGGTAGAACCCAAAGGACGGGAGAATTTAACGCCTACTTCGGCGCGATAGAAAAGAAGCTTCAAGTTCTATGGAGCCGCTATGTAACGACCATAAAGGACGATGCGACGATCAGGATAATTTTCGGCGCGGATGGACGAGTGGTGGATTATAAAATCATCGAGCTGGGCAGAGAGACGGAATTTAACCAGAAACTGCGAGATTTTTTAGATAATCTATCGACTCAGAGCTTTCCGAAGTCTCCGGATGGGGCGTCTCACGAGGTCGAGACTAAGATGTCCGACGTGATGAGGTCGAATTAGAATTTTGCAAGGAAAAGAGTGAAAAAACTTTTTAGTATTTTTGTGTTTTGCTGTATGCTTTTTGCAGAAGATGCGGATTCTGCTAAGAATTCTAGTCCTTCAAATTTAAACACCGAAATTCAAAATTCTAAAGAATTTAAGGCCTATTACGGAGAGATTGCAAAGAAGCTGGAAGATCTATGGCTAAAACAAGATGCTACCGCTAACGATAGCGCGATGATTGAGGTTGCTTTCGGCGCAGACGGACGAGTAGCGGATTATAAAATCATCGAGCCAGGTCACGATATAAAATTTAATCAAAAGCTTAATGATTTTTTAAAAGGGCTTTCAGAGCAAAATTTTTCAAAATCGCCGGATAATAAACCTCATGAACTTAGTGTGAGATTATCCGAGATTGCGAAAACAAATTAAATTTAAGGAGAAAAGATGAAAAAACTGCTTATGATTTTTGCATTTTGCGGCAGCCTTTTTGCCGTGGATGCGACGATGTCTATCGTGAACGAAGGGGTAAATTTACCTAAAATCGTCGTTCAAGATGCATCAAACATTCCAAATTCAGAATTTAGCAATAAATTCTTTAAACTGATGGTGGGCGATCTGAAGGTCGGCGCCACTTTCGAGGTTAGCGACGAATATCTACAAAGCAACTACGATGCGGACGCCTCCGGCAATCTAGGCTCTAGCAGTGCCGCTCTTATCGTGCGCTACGCGGTAAGCGAAAAGAGCTCGCCGATGAGCCTAAAAGCCAAAGTGCTTGAGGCAAACAGCGGCAGGGTGATGTATGAGAAGAGCTTTACTCTTTCAAATGCTGAAAAGTATCCGTTTTTAGCACATATGGCGGTATCTGAGATCGTCAAGCAGCTAGGGTATTCAAACGTCGATTGGATGAAAGAGATGATTCTGCTATCGCGCTACACTTCGACGCGCGAGAGCGAGATCATGGTTGCGGATTATACGCTTACCTATCAGCAGGTTGTGCTTCGCGGCGGATTAAACATCTTCCCTAAATGGGCAAGCGCGGCGCAGAACGAATTTTATTACACCTACTACGTTAATAAAAACACTCCCGCCATCTATAAATTTAATCTATCTAACGGCAGCAAGAGTAAAATTTTTACCGGTCACGGCATGACGATCGCATCCGATGTTAGCGCAGACGGCAGAAAGCTACTTATTACGAACGCGCCTAAGGATCAGCCGGACGTATTTTTATACGACATTGCCTCGGGCTCTGCTAAACAGATCACAAATTATCCGGGCATCGACGTAAATGGAAATTTCATCGACGGCGATTCGCGCATAGCTTTTGTTAGCGACCGTCTGGGCTATCCGAACGTATTTGCCACTAGCATAAACGGCGGAAACGTGCAGCAGCTCGTGTATCACGGCAAAAACAATAACTCCATCAGCACCAACGGCAATTACGTTACCTATTCTAGCCGCGACGGCGGAGGCGGATTTAATATATATTTAATATCAACTCAGACCGACATGATACGCCAGCTAACGGCCAGCGGAAAGAATATGTTTCCTAGGTTTTCCAGCGACGGCGGCAGCATTATGTTTATCAAGCAAGACGGCGGCGGAAGTTCGGTAGGCATTATCAGAGTTAATGAGAACAAAAGCTTCCAATTTCCGTTAAGAGTAGGCAAAATTCAGTCCGTTGATTGGTAAAATATTAAAAAATTTTGTGATATAATGATTTCAATTTTTTTGAAAGGATAAGAAATGAAACATTTAGTTTTATCTTCGATAGCAGTTGCTGCTCTACTATTGAGCGGTTGTTCTAAAAAAACTCCGGAAGTCGACTCTTCAAACAACATGAGCGATGCAGACAGACTAGCCGCTTTGGCTTCTCAAATTCAAAGCGAAGTAGGCAACGTTTATTTTGATTTCGATAGATTCAACATCAGAGCCGATCAACAAGGCACAATCAATAACAACGCGGCTCTATTCAACCAAGCGGGCGCAGAGGCTCTAACCGTCAAAGTTGAGGGTAACTGCGACGAGTGGGGTTCTGACGAATACAACTACGCTCTTGGTCTAAAAAGAGCTACTGCAGCTAAAGACGCATTGGTCGCTCAAGGCGTAAGTGAGAGCAGAATTTCCGTAGTAAGCTACGGCGAGAGCAATATGGTTTGCTCAGAGCATTCTAAAGAGTGCGATGCTCAAAACAGACGCGACGAATTCAAAGTTGGTTTCTAATTTGAAATTGAAAAATTTCACGGTGGCGGCTCTTTTGGGAGCCGCCACCTTTTTAAATGCCGAAACTTCCGCATTCAGCGCAGGAAATATCGACTCTGGCAGCTCTTATGGGCTGACTGAAAATGAGCAGGTGTTGCGCGATAACCGCAAGCGTATAAGCGAGATGCAGTCTGGCCTAGATAGCACTCGTGAGAGCGTAGAGGGGTTGCGTACCGTGCTTGAAGGAACAAATTCTAAAATTTCGAACCTCGAAAACAGAGTAGCGGATCTAGAAATCCGCGCTACGGGCAAAAGCCAAGGTAGCAGCGAGCTAGATCAGATGAAACGCGACATCGAAACCATAAAATCACAAATCGCAGAGATCAATAAAAAATTAGGAAGCGGCGGCGTAAAAAAAAACGCTGAAGTAGGCACGACCGCAGCTGCGAGCAATCCGAAATCAAATTCAAATTTCACGTCGAAGGATCAGGCCTCCATTTTAAAGGATGCCGACGCCTTGTATGCGAAAAAAGACTATTCCGGCGCAAAAGAGCGCTATAATTATTTAGTATCCAAAAACTACAAGCCCGCTAAGGCAAATTACATGCTGGGCGAAATTTCATATTTTTCCGGCTCATACGCAGAAGCGATAAACTATTATAAAAAGAGCATCTCGCACAACGAGAGCCAAGACTACACCCCAAAGCTCCTCTATCACACCGCGATCAGCTTCGATAAGATCGGCGATAAAGGCAGCGCAGATAAATTCTACAAAGCGCTAAAGGCTTCATATCCTGATTCGAAAGAAGCCAAAGCCGCGCCCGCTAGATAATCTAAATTTAAAATATACGATCAAAATAAAATTTCAAACAGGAGAAAACTATGGCCGACAACCGAGTTATAAAGATGTATTATGAGCTAAAAGATGCCAAATCGGGCGAAATTTTGGAGTCAAATTTCAACTCCGACCCAATCGCCTTTCTTAGCGGCAGGGATCAAATCATCCAGAAGCTGGAAGATGAAGTACTAAGCCTAAGCGAGGGCGAGAGTAAAACGGTTCGCATAAGCCCGAGCGACGGAGTCGGCGAGTATAAGCAGGACGCCGTGCAGATCCTACCTAAAGAGCAGTTCGCGGGCATCGATCTGGCGGTAGGCATGGAGCTTTTTGGCCAAGCGGAGGACGGCGCGACTACCCGCGTGAGCGTCAAAGCTATCGGCGAGCAGGACGTCACCATCGACTTTAACCATCCATATGCGGGCAAGGAGTTGGAATTTAACGTAAAAATCGTCGAGAACCGCGAAGCGACGGCGGACGAAATTCTTACCGGCCGACCCGAGGGTGTGCACAGCTGCGGCTGCGGACACGACCATCACCACGAGGGGCACGAGTGCTGCGGCGGACACGGGCACGATCACGCGGGGGATCATGAATGCTGCGGAGGCCACGATCACGGAAAAGATCACGAGTGCTGCGGCGGACACCACCACGAGCATTAGGACTTTTTTTATGAAATTTGCTTTTATCTTCCCAGGGCAGGGCTGCCAAAGCGTAGGCATGGGCAGAGAGTTTTACGAGAGCTCCGATCCTGCGCGCGCGCTTTTGAATGAGGCTACAGACTTTACCGGCATCGATTTTAAAAATTTACTATTTGAGCCCGGCGACAAGCTTGACGTTTCGGAATTTACACAGCCTGCGATTGCATTAAATTCCATGATGGCGCTTGCGGCGCTGCAAGAAAGAGCGGATCAAGAAAAACTTAGCATCGCTCCGCAGTTTTTACTCGGACATTCGCTGGGTGAATTTAGCGCACTAAGCGCCGCCGGAGC
Source organism: uncultured Campylobacter sp. (assembly GCA_963545665.1). Lineage (GTDB taxonomy): Bacteria > Campylobacterota > Campylobacteria > Campylobacterales > Campylobacteraceae > Campylobacter_B. The sequence continues at coordinate 10,300 of CAUUKU010000003.1, forward strand.
GATCGAGCCCAAAGAGATGCTAAGGCTAGTAAATATTCGCGGCAGGCTCATGCAGAGCGCCTGCGAGGGCAAAGGTGCGGGAATGATGGTGATCTTGGCTCTTGCCGACGAGGCGGTTGAAAAAATTTGCGCGGATGCGACGAGCGCAGGCAAGCAGGTTTGGGCGGCGAATTATAACTGCGACGGGCAGATCGTGGTCGCCGGCAAAAAAGATGATCTCGCAGCGCTCGAGGGCGAGTTTAAAGCCGCGGGCGCAAAGCGCGCGATGCTACTTAATATGAGCGTCGCGAGCCACTGCCCGATGCTGCAAAGCGCCGGCGACGAGCTTTTGGAATTTTTGCGCCCCGCGTTAAAAGAGAGCTTTGCCCCCGTCATCGCTAATGCCACGGCGCGCGCATACACGACAAAATCCGAAGCGCTAGAGCTGCTTAGAGCTCAGCTTATCGGCCCGGTGCTTTACAAACAAAGCATCAAAAATTACGAGGGCGAGGTGGATTGCTTCGTCGAGTTCGGCGCGGCGGTTTTAAAAGGGATAAACAAAAAGATTACGCAAAAGCCGACCTTCAGCATCACGGATCTTGCGAGCCTAGACGAGTTTTTGAAATTTGCAAAGGAGAATGGATGAAAGTTGCGATCTTAGGCGCTATGCCCGAAGAGATCGAGCCGCTGCTATCCGTACTGTGCGAAAGAGGCGTGAGCGTAGAGAGCACGGAGTATGCGAACAATAAATTTTATTTCGCGCACCTTTTTGGCCACGATCTAGTGATCGCATATTCGAAGATCGGTAAGGTAAATTCCGCCCTGACCGCTACGGTTATGATCGAGAAATTCGGCGCGCGCGCGCTTATCTTTACGGGCGTCGCGGGGGCTTTGAAGCACGGCATCAAGATCGGCGAAATTTTATACGCCACCGCACTCGTGCAGCACGATCTGGACATCACGGCGTTCGGACATCCGCACGGATTCGTGCCGGGAAGTAAAATTTCGGTCCAAACCGACGCGAAGTTAAATTCTATCGCGCAAAGCGTCGCCGAGCAGCTAGGCATCACGCTAAAATCGGGCATCATCGCTAGCGGCGATCAGTTTGTGGGCGATGAGGAGCGCAAGAGCTGGATCGAGCGGACGTTTGACGCAAGCGCTGTCGAGATGGAGGGGGCGAGCGTGGCGCAGGTGTGCGACGCGCTGGGCGTGCCGTTTTGCATACTGCGCGCGATAAGCGACGAGGCGGGACACAAAGCCGAATTTGACTTTGACGAGTTTATGGTAAAAAGCGCGCAAACGAGCGCAAATTTCGTCCTAAAAATGATCGAAAGGTTATGATAAACCTCTCCAAAAAGCTACTTCGCCGCGTCGGACAAACCAACGCCAAATACAAGATGTTCGAGCGCGGCGATAAAATTTTACTAGCTCTTAGCGGCGGTAAAGACAGCATGAACCTGGCGCACGTGCTGAAGCACTTCCAAAGCGTAAGCCCGCTAGATTGGGAGTTTCGAGCCGTTACCGTCACCTACGGCATCGGCGAGGATCTGCGCGAGATAAGAGCGCATTTTAAAGAGCACGAGATCCCCTACGAGATAATCGATACTAAAATTTTTGAATTCGGCAAGGAAAAAATCCGCGCAAACACCACGTTTTGTAGCTTTTGCTCGCGTATGAGGCGCGGATATATCTACTCCTACGCGCTTGAGCACGGCTTTAATAAGATCGCCATCGCCCACCACCTCGACGACGCCGCGGAGAGCTTTTTTATGAATTTCACCTTCAACGGCGCGCTGCGCACCCTCGCTCCGCGCTATGTCGCCGAAAACGGGCTTGTGATCATCCGCCCGTTCATTCTTACGCGCGAGCGCCAAATCGCAGCCTGCGCCAGAGATAACGAGCTTCCGATCATGCGCGAGGAGGATGTCTGTCCCGCGAGACAATACGGCGGCAAGGAGCCCACCGCGCGCGCCGCTACGAAGGAGCTTTTGGCGCAGTATGAAAAAGCTCATCCGAGGTTTTTTATCAGCCTGCAAGCCGCCTTCGCAAACATCCACGAAGATACCTTTTTCGAGCCTAAATTTTAAAATTTTAGCGGTTTGATCTCTCGGCTAAAAAAGTCTGAACACGGCTTTTGCGGGGACGGAGATTTCGTACGCCCGGTTCGATTTTTTGGCTTGAATAAGCCTGATACACGCAGAGCGGTTGTCCTCCCCTGCGCTCAAACGGGTCGCGAGCCGTAGCGCGAGCGGTTGGCCTACTGCGTTTAAGCTGCAGCACGAGCGATTGCGCTCCTGCGTCTGAGTTGTACACGAGCCGCGGTGAATAGCTATCTTCCCTACGTCCGATTGCGCTAGAGTGGTTGCACTTCTGCGTCCGAAGCTGTGTATACACGAGCCGCGGCGAACAGTTGCCCCTGCGTTTAAACTACGCGCACGAGCTTGGGCTGCACGCCAGAGCGATTACGCCCTCTGTGACCGAGAAGCTACGAGCGAAAGCGGGTTGCGCCGCCTGTATCTACTTTTGCGAAACAGCTTCGGCCGCTTTCGGCGCCGCACTTTCGTCCTACTCAGACGCCGCCCAAGCGAGTGTTAAGAGGCTTGTAAAGCTTGCGCGAAAGATAGTTGTAGAAATTCTATCTCAAAAAATGCTTTAGAAATTTTACCCCGCAAAATTTTAAAATTTTATCGGCAGGCTATAGTTTAAGGCGCATTTGCAGATCCGATCGTCGCGCGCTGTAAATTTAAACCGCTCGCCCGCTCTGAAAAAGATAGTTTTAGAAGTTTATTCCGCAAAATGTTTCAAAAATTTTACCTCGCAAAATTTTAATGAAGCCGAATTCAAAATTCCGACGGAGCTAAATTTTAAAATTTCAACGAAGCCGAATTCTAAAATTTCACGCAGCCGAATTCCCGCTCTCGTTTCATAAACGTTACATTTTGAAATTTCGCCGCTCGCGCCGGGTTAAATTCCACGCCGCTTCAAAGCCGCTTCAAAGCTCCGCTGTCGCGCGCGTAGATTAAATTTTAAAATTTCGCCCGCGCCGCATTGCTTCTCAAATCTACACACCGCAAAATTTTAACCGATTTTCGCTCCTAAATTTATGCCGCATTAACCGCCGCGGATATATAATAGCGAATGTCATATTTCACGTAAGGAGTAAGCATGGCTACAATCCAACCAAGCTATAAGCTTTTCATCGACGGCGAGTTTGTGGGTGCCGAAGGCGGCGCGAGCCTAGACGTTTTTAATCCCGCTACCGGCGAGAAAATTTCAAAGATCGCAGATGCTAGCAAGGCGGACGTCGATAGAGCGGTCGCCGCAGCTCGCAAGGCATTTGAGAGCTTCCGCCGCACTAGCGTTTATGAGCGCAGCGCGCTGCTAAATAAGATCGCCGACGTCCTGGAGCAAAACGCCGAGTTCATCGCCACCGTAGAGACTATCGACAACGGTAAGCCGATCCGCGAGACGCGCGCGGTCGACGTAGCGTGGTCGATCGAACATTTCCGCTATTTCGCGGGCGTGATCTTGGGCGAGGAGGGCAGCGCCAATATGCTAAAAGAGCGCTATCTATCCGTCGTCTTGCGCGAGCCGATCGGCGTAGTAGGACAGATCGTACCGTGGAATTTCCCGTTTTTGATGGGCGCGTGGAAGCTCGCTCCGCTGATTGCTGCGGGTGATACGTGCGTATTTAAGCCAAGCTCCGAGACCAGCCTTAGCATTTTGGAGTTCATCCGCCTAATCGCGCCGCTGCTTCCAAAGGGCGTCATCAACGTCGTAACCGGCAAGGGAAGCAAGGCAGGCGAGTTCGTCCGTACTCACAAAGGGCTCGATAAGCTCGCGTTCACGGGCTCGACCGAGGTCGGCAGAGGCATCGCGCTAGCCGCAGCGCAAAAGATCATCCCCGCTACGCTTGAGCTTGGCGGCAAGAGCGCGAATATCATCTTTGACGATTGCGACTTCGACGTTGCGATCGACGGCGTGCAGCTGGGGATCCTTTTCAATCAAGGTCAAGTCTGCTGCGCGGGAAGTAGAATTTTCGTGCAGGAGGGCATCTACGATAAATTCGTACCGGCGCTCGTGGAGAAATTTAAGCGCATCAAGGTGGGCGATCCGCTCGATCCGAACACTCAGATGGGATGCCAGATCAACAAAAAACAAGCCGATAAAATTTTAGAGTACGTAAAAATCGGCGTAGAGGAGGGCGCTAAGATCGCCGTGGGCGGTAAGCGACATAGCGCGGGAGAGGCTTTCGTCGAGCCTACGCTACTCGTGGATGTGCGCAACGATATGCGCGTGGCACAGGAGGAGATCTTTGGTCCTGTGGGCGTCGTGATTAAATTTAAAGATCAAGACGAGCTCGTCCGCATGGCAAACGACAGCCTCTACGGACTAGGCGGCGCCGTATTTACGCGCGACATCGCAAAGGCGCTCACGGTCGCACGCCTGCTTGAGACGGGTCGCGTGTGGGTCAATACCTACAACCAGATCCACGCGGGCGCGCCGTTTGGCGGCTACAAAGAATCGGGCATCGGTCGCGAGACGCACAAGATGATCTTGGAGCACTACACCCAGACCAAAAACATCTACATCGACACGATCTCTAAACCGAGCGGTTTTTACGAGCAGTAAGGCTTGGCGCGGTATCTCGGGCTGCGTTTCGGGCGGTTTACGCCGCCCGAAATTTTATTTTGCTTTAAAAGACAATATAAAATACGGAAATTAAGTTTAATAAATATATAATTAGACACCATTTAAAAGGAGAAAAAATGAGACGAATTTTTTTGTTGAGCCTTATGGCTATCGTAGGTTTGGGTCTTGCCGGATGCGGAGAGGACGAAAAAGAGCCAAGAACAATTTCTTATTTCAAAGAAAATCCGCAAATAGCTAAAGAACGTATTGCTGAATGCAAAAAAATGGAACGCAGAAGCGAAAAGGTTGACAAAGATTGCAGAAACGCTTCTTTGGGCTTTGAGCAAAGTAAAAACTAAAATGATCAAATTTCTGAAAGTAGTAGCGCAAATGCGCTAATAATGTTTTCCCTGAAGCGGAATTTAAAGAGAGAAAGAGAACAGAATTCTTAATGGCGAGCATTAAGTAGTTTCAATTTTTTCTAATTCTTCGGAATTTTTTCAAATTTCTTTGCAATTTTACAGCCGCGTGCGTTCAAACGTCCGATATGACTTTTGTCGCGGGCGGCTTGATAAAAGACCTTACTTGACTTACTGCGCTTACGCAGCGTTTAAATTTAATCTTGCCAGCGGCTACGGCTAAATTTTAAAATTTCAAATCCGCAGTTTTAAAGAGCCGTCATCTGCGCGAGTGCGCGTCAGCGGGCGCATGCAAGAAATAAACTCGCGCTGTTTTATCGCGGGCCTTCGTCCGCATCAAGTCATACCGAGCCGCGCCAAAGTCTCGAAACTCATGCGATTGCTAATTTTGCTATCGAGCCGTACGCAAGCCTGAACCCAAACTCGCGCGGCTTATGAACGTCGCTCGGTTGTCGCTCGGCAGAATTTTAAAATTTCATCTAGGCTAGACCGCCGCTCTACGCAGGCTCCGCCGCCGCGGAATTTAAACTTTGTTTTGCTATAATCGGACTAAAATTCTAAAGGTCGCCTATGAAAATTTTACCCTACGTCGCGCTCGGCTTGTTTCTCGTCGCTTGCGCGCAGGTCCCGCCGCCTGCCGAAAACACCCGTGCCGCAAACGGCGCTATCGTAAAGGATGCCGCCAATTCTACCGGTGCAGGAAATGCCGTCAAAAATCCCGCCCCGTCCGAGATTTCCGCGCCAAAAAACATAGCCTCCGCGAATGCTGCCGCTAAAAATTCCACTGCGTCTTCTATGCGCGAAATTTGGGGATTGCTAGAAAACGCCGATCGGGCGCTGCTTGCTAAAGAGATCTCTCGCGCCGAAGAGCTCGCCGCACGGGCACAGGAGCTTAGCGAGCTAAAGCGCATCGAAGTAGGGCGGATTTTTAGCAGATTTGTCCGCGCGCGCATCGCCCTGCAGCGCGGCGATACCGACGCCGCGATCTCGCTGGCGACGGACGCGAGCTCCATGCAAAGCGGGGTGGCGGAGATATATGCCGATGCCGTAAATTACGAGAGCGCTTATACATTCGGGCGCATCTACGAGGCTCGCGGCGATCGTAAGGGCGCTGTGCGCGAGTATGGGCGGGCGCTGTTTGTTTGGACTATGTTTTTACAGAGCGATCCCGTGCGTGCGGAGGAGATTTTCGCCCGACTGCAAACGCTCACACCCGATCCCTACGAGGCCGAAGGCAGAGCTAGCGGCGCGTGCGAGTATCTGCGCGCTAAGGCTGGCTTTGCTTTTGATGAGCCGGCGCCCGAGCCCAAGCGTCGTGCACTGCGAGATTTGGCTACATGGGAGGCGCACTGCTTGCATCTGCGCCCGTTTATAGAGGACGGATCGGACGAGCGCGCGCGTAGGGCTTCGCTCGCGCGGGATTACGCGCAGCTGTATGCGGGGCTGGGCGAGTGTGCCGCCGCGCTAGAGCATCTGCTTGCCGCAGCGGAGCTTTCGGATGCGACGGAGCCCGATACGGGCGGGCTTTATCTACAGATCGCGCGACAATTTTTGGCTATTTACAAAGAGGCGGGCGCGAGTAAAATTTCTGCGAGCTATGCGCAGAAAAATCTAGCCGCGGCGCAGGATTACGCGAACAGATCGGTAAAGCTCTACGAGGGCATGCGCGGCACCGCCTACGAGCACTCGGGCTACGACGGACACGAAATTTTAGGCGAGATCGCGATGATACGCGGCGATCCGTCTGCGGCGCTGAGACATTTCGCGGCGATGAGAGACGATGCGGCGGCGCTTTTTGCATATCAGCAGCTGCCGGCTTACAAGCAGGCTCTGGCTCACGCGCTAGAGCTTCTCGCGCAGTGCTACGATGCGCTAAAAGATCGCAAGAGCAAGGAGGCGGTTCTGCGCGAGCTTAGGAAGCTAAAGAAAGGCTAGTGGGTTACCGGGCGGCGGAGTTTCGTGAAATTTCGCCGCTGCGCTGCGATGAAATTCGGCTCGGGGCCTTGCGCGGTTTGAGCGCCTAGGGCGCGGCAAAATTTTATGTCGTTTGAAGGCGGCACAGGCTTGCGGCGGATTTAGACGGCACGGCGGAGCTCGCGCTTTTGAAGCCCGATTTTGAAAGCAAAATTTTATACCCGCGCCGTAGATTTGAAGCGGCATTCGTGCCTGCGCGGCGATTTGTTTTCGCATCGCATCGTCTTTACATTGCGGCTATTAAAAGCCGCAATTTCGCCGGCATATGAAGCTTTGCGGGCGCTTTTGAGTGCGCTATGACTGCGGTTCGGCGCCGCGCACGAGCTAAGCTTTTAAGGGCAGTCTATGCGGCGGGCGCAGTTTTATCGCAGACCTAGTCCGTACCGAGCCGCACCGAACCGCAGCCAAACTCGCGCGGCTGCGGCGTAACGCTAAATTTAACGGAGGGCGCATGGATAAAGAGCGGTATATTTTTGAGAAATTTAGATCGAAGCTTAACGGCGATGATTGCGCCGTGATCGGCGAACGGGCGTATTGCAAGGACCTTTTCGTCGAGGGCGTGCACTTTCGGCACGGCTGGCTGAGCCTGCGCGAGATCGGCGCAAAGGCGATGCTCGTAAACATCTCGGATATGATCGCGACCAATGCGCGCGCCAAATACGCCCTGCTGGGGCTTGCGCTGCCGCGCGAGATCGGCACGCGCGAGATCGACGAGCTATGCGCGGGCGTGAGCGAAACGGCGCGCGAGTGGGGTATACGGATCATCGGCGGCGACACGATCGGCTCGGATCGCATCGCGCTTAGCGTGAGCCTGATCGGCAAGTGCAAGCGCCCCGTGTTTCGCAGCGGCGCACGCGTGGGCGATCTCATCGCGCATACGGGCGAGCTGGGTAGCGTCGGGCGCGATCTGGCGGTGCTTTTAAGAGATGAAATTTCGCCCGCTAGCTCGCAGATGCAAAACCGAAACGATAAAATTTCATCGCTGCAAGACCCAAGCGATGAGGTGCGAAGCCCTGGCGATAAAATTTCACCTGCGCTCGCCGAGCTACAGAGCCTGGACGCCGAAACTTCTACGCAAAATTTCGCGGTGCAAGAGGGCAGCGGTTTCGATGGTTTGGGTGGCTCTGACGGTGTCGGCATTTTCGACGGCAAAATTTCTGCGCGGTACGGCGGCGAACTTACCGTGCAGGGTTTTAGTAATGGAATTTCTGCACAAGGCTCCGGCGGTAAAATTCTCGCGCCGAGCACCGAATGCGGAATTTCTACGCAGAGCCTCGGCAATGGAATTTTTATGCAGAGCTTCGAAGGCGGAAATTCTGCGCGAAATTCAGATGCCTGCGCCTTGCGTAGGGCCTCACAGAGCTTCGTAGCGCAAAATCAGGACGGAGAATTTTTTGCGAAAAATTTTGCCACGCAAAATTTAGACACAGGAAATTCTACGGGGAATTTCGTGGCGCAAAATTTGGGCGCGGGAAATTTTACGACGCAAAATTTGGGTACCGAGAATTCTGCAGAAAATTTTACGACACAAGACTCCGCTTCATGCAATTCTACGGGAAATTTTGTAGCGCCTGCTACTAAATTTAGCGAGGGCAGGGTCGCGGTGGAGCCCGTCGTGAAAGCTGGTGAGCAAAATTTTATCGCGTCTATTGCTGCGAAATCCAGTGGAGAAAATTTCACCGAAGCGCCCGTTATGAAGCTCGCCGCAGAAAATTCTGCGAGGCTTACCACAGAAAATTCTGTCGAGCAATCCATCTCAAAATCCGCTGCGGAAAATTCCGTCACGCCGCTTGATATGAAATTTGCCGAGGGTATTTCCGTGCAGACTGCCGTAAAATTTGCCGAGGAAAAATCTACGTGCGAAATTCGCGGCGCGCTTGCGGCGGGAAATTTTGATTCAGATGCCGAGTGTGCGAAATCAGCGGCAGAAAATTCTAGCGCGGAGACTTCGTGCGTGGATTTTGAGCGTGGAAATTCTACTGCAGCGAGCGAGGGCGCGCAAGATTTGCGGCAAAATTTCGCAGCAAAGCTTCCTGTGCAAGGCTCGGAGCAGCGAAACCCTGCGTCTGAAATTTTAAAATGCGAGAACGCAGCGGCTGAGACTATAGCGCTAAAAGACGATATGTCCGAAAGCCTCGCGCTGGAAAATTCTGCACCAAAAAAAGAGCCGTCCGTAAAGTTCGCGCCAAGAAATCCTGTGCTTAAAAATTCAGCGCCTCAGACTGATGCACTCGCAAATTTCGTGCTTCAAAACGATACCTCCGCGGCAAACTCTATGTTTAAAAATACCGCATCCGCAAGCTCTGCGTCGCAAAATCTTGTGCCGCGAAACGATCTGTCCGCAAGCGCTGCGGTAGAAAATTCTACGCCGAAAAGCCCCGTAGCTTCCGTACTTCAAAATTTTACGTGCGAAAATTCCGCAATTCAAAATGCTGCGCAGCAAGAGGGTATGTCTGCGAGCCTCGAGCTGCAAAACTCTGCTTTACGAAATTCCGAGCCGCAAAATTTTATGTCGCAAAATTCTACGGCGCAAAACCCTACATGCGAGAATTCTGCGCCTCAAAGCCCCGTATGCGAAGGCTCCGTGTTTGATCTGCGCGAGGATCTGCGCGCGCAAATTTCAAAGAATTCGCGCTTCGTTAGACCCGTCTTGCGCGATAAGTTTTTTTACAAGGCGGCGAAGCTCATAAGCGCGGCGATGGACATTAGCGACGGGCTCGCGCAGGATCTGCCCCGACTGCTCGAGGCTAGCGGCGTGGGTGCGCGCTGGATCGCACGTCCTAGCGAGGCTGCGTTGCAAAGTGGCGAGGAGTATGAGATTTTGTTTAGCTTCGCGCCGAAGTTTTTGCCCAAAATCTACGCGATTGCCGCTAAAACGGGTGTTTCGATCAATATCATCGCCGAGGTTTGCCCGCGCACGCCACAAAGCTCGATGGAATTTCACGACAGCTCGCATCACTTCGTGCCTTGAAATTTTGCCGAGCTCACTTTGAATTTTAAAGCGCGGGATTTGAATTTCTCCGGGGAATTCGCACATAAAGTACCAAATCGCTTTATCGCGCAGCGAGCAAGTCGATTAAAATTTTAAATTTACCGCTCGCGCGGCGCCCCAAGCCTTGCGGTTAAATTTTATAAATCCACGCAGACCGCATACATCGAGGCTCCGTCGTTTGCCACGGCGTAGAGGCGACCACCGCTTACGAGCATGATCTGATCCGAGCCGAATTGAAACTCGCCGAATTCCACTTCTTTTAAGATCGAGCCGTCCTCGGCACTGATCAAAACTGGCTTACCGCGGCGATCTGCGAGTAAAATTTTATCCTCGCACCACGCGAAACGCTCGGTGCCGCCGGTGTCAAACTTAAAGATCACTTCGCCGCTTACCGCGTCCACGGCGTATAGGTGCCCGCCCTTGCCCGCGGTGCCGAAATACAGCGTCTCGCGACCCTGTCGCTTGTCTTGCTCGCTAAAATGCGACGTCGCTCCGCCGCGCAGGCAAACCGGCGTATATAGATACGCGCCTAGCTTCAGCCGCCAAAGCGTTTTACCTTTTGCGGCCGCTTTTTTGCGGGTCGGCTTGCCGCCGTTTGAAATTTTATCTTTCGCCTCGCTGGTTTCATCGCGTGGATCGTTTTTGCTCGCTTTGAAAACAGCCGCCGCGCCGCTATTTTCGGAGGAATTTTTTAAATTTTCGCCCGCCGTGCCGTTTAAATTTGATCCGTCCTGCGAGGCTCTGCACTCCATCATAAAGGGCGAACTCATCCGCACGCAAAAGCCCTCAAACTCGTAGGTTCGCGCATCGTTGTAGATCTGCTTCACGGGCGCAGGAGCGTCGCCAAGCTCGGTCATTTCGCCGTCTTGTATTTTGATGAGCTTTGCGGGTGAATCGACGAAGCCCTCGTAATATCTCGTATTTAGCACGAAGTGGTCGTCCTGCGGGTAACATAACGCGGAAGCGGCAGAGAAAATTTCGCACTGCTCGTAGGCAAGCACCGATCTTTTGTGTTCGCTAAAATCGCGCGAAAACGTATCTAGCAACACGTAGCCGGGCGTTAGCTTTGCGGCGATATTTTGCTCGCTGGGAGCTGCGAAAGCAAAGTGGACGAAGGCTATCCGCTCGCTCATCTCGTAAATGCCCGTCACGCCGTGCCCGCGAAACTCCACGCCCTGCATCGCAAGAGGATATGATTTTAGCATTTGCGGCTCCTTAAAATTTGAAGCGATTATAGCTTAAATTTGGGCGCAAATTTCATGAGTTTCGCGCACGTTAAAATTTTACGGCGTGCACGTTAAATCATACGATGCGCACGCTAAAATTTTACGGCGCGCGGCATGGAATTTCAAATTTTGCGGAGCCATAGATTTGAAATTTCGCCCCTTCACGTAGCCTACACGCAAGCTCGCTATCATACCGTTACAAAATTTACAAAGGAGCCGTATGAGGGGGATCGTAAAAAAATTTGTCGCAGGCGACGCGGATATTATATTCGCCAGACTTTCCGTTATCATCGTGCTTGCCGTGATGGGCAACTACAAGTGGTTTGAGTTCGAGGTGGAGGCTTTAAAGCCGCTCTTTTCGCAGACGTGGCTTTCGTTTTTGCCGTCAGCGCTCGGGGACGCCGGCGCGAGCTATTTTTTGGGCGTGGTGGAGACCGTGGGCTATCTCTCGCTCATCGCGGGCTTTTTCAAGCCGAAGGCGGGCATCGTGGGCGATCTCATCGTGATCGTCATGGCGCTGACTACGCTCAGCCTACTGCCGCAGCTAGGTAAGATCGACGGCTTTATCTTTAAAGACCTTTTCTTGCTAGGCCTTGGCTTGGTGCTGCTAAAATACGACCTAGTGCGCCTTTGTCGCGGAGAAAAAAGCTGCGATTGAGCCATCAAAACATATTGGCGTCGGTTTCGACGCAACACTAAATGATCGCGCACGGCGAGTTTGAGGCTTTTAATTTGAAGCCTGCTTTGCCGGCGGGTGCGTGCTTGAGCTTGCCCGCCTGCATAGCGCCGTTTAAAATACGACCGCGCGCTAAAATTTTATGACGCACGGTTGGAATTTTAAAATTTCGGTACGGTTTGAGCGAGATTAAAATTTTTGCGGTGCGTTAAATTTGGCTCGGCAAAACGGACGGCGCGAGGTTAATTTATGCAGTAAAACACTGCACGATACGAGCACATCGTATTTAAAGATGCGGCGCGAGCAAGCTATGCAGCGCGCGGCGAGCCGCCTTTTGGCGTAGCAGGCAAGAGACGCAGGATATATCAGATGTAAGTGGAGCGGGCCGCGTAAGATGAGGGCGATACGCGGCACAAATTCTGCAATCCTTGCAGGCGCCTGCCCGTCGCTGCTTCAGGTAAACTCCGACGTTTCGTCCGCCTTACGCCCGGCGTACTAAGGACGGGCGTCGCGATAAAATTTTATAAAATTTCATTTTTATTATTTTCATCCGCGCTGCACAAGCTCAAATTTTAAAATTTTATATCCGCTAAATATCGGCGTAGATCCACGGAGCTTAGATCTGCGCGGTCTTGGCCGTAAAATTTCGCAAACAGCTGCGATAAATTTATTCGGTAAAATTTTGCCGCGAGGAATTTTACTAAAACTTATGCCCTGAATTTAAAACGCCGCGCAGCTTGCGCACGGGCGATATGCGATCTGCAAATTTAACTCTGCCGCAATTTTGCGCCGTAAGTTTAAAACGCCGCTAAAATTTCGCAAAATTTCACTGCAAGAACAAGCGCCGATAAGTGCGAGCTGCGTTCAAATCTCTAAATTTAACTGCCGCTAGCCGTTTTTGCGCGCAAACTCGCCCATAAAAGAGACTAGTTTTTCAACGTCCTCGTAGTTTATCGCGTTGTAGATCGAGGCGCGGATGCCGCCTAAAACGCGGTGTCCTTTAAGTCCGATCATCCCCTCCGCCTCCGCCTGCGCGACGAAAACGGGCTCAAGCACGGCATCTGCGATATTAAAGCTCACGTTCATTAGACTGCGGCTCTCCTTTTGCGCGTGGCCGCGGTAGAAGCCGCCGCTATCATCGATCGCGCCGTAGAGTAGCGCCGCTTTGCGCTTGTTGCGCTCATGCATCGCCGCGAGCCCGCCGATCTCATCCTTGATCCAGCCGAGCATTAAATTTAGCATGTAAATTCCGAAGGTATTCGGGGTGTTACTCATCGAGTCCGCGTCTGCCTGCGTCTTGTAGCGCAGGATCATCGGCGTTTTGGGGTTTGCGCGATCCAGCAGATCTTTACGGATCGCCACCATCGTAACGCCCGCGGGGCCGCCGTTTTTCTGAATGCCGCCGTAAAACATCCCCACGCTGCTAAGATCCACGGGGCGCGAAAATAGATCGCTCGAGCTATCGACTACGAGCGGGCAGCCGCACTGCGGCAGCTGCGGATACTGCGTGCCGTAGATCGTGTTGTTCGAGCAGATGTAGCCGTAGTCGGCGCCGTCAGAAAATTTAACCTCGGGGATGCCGTCGAATTTACTCTCCTCACTGCTTGCGACCACGCGGTAGTTTATGCCGAGCACGCCCGCTTCCTTGATCGCCTTGCTCGTCCAGTTGCCCGTGTTGGCGTATTCTGCGACGCCGCCTGCGTATAGGTTCATCGGCACCTGCGCAAACTGAAGGCTCGCGCCGCCTTGCAAAAATAAAATCGTAAAATCATCCGAAAAGCCGTAGAGATCGCGCACGCGGCTCATCGCGCTATGCAAAACCTCCTCAAAAATTTTGGTGCGGTGCGAGATCTCCATTATCGAAAATCCGAGCCCTGCGTAGTTTAGCAGCTCCTCTTGAGCCTGCTTTAGCACGCCCAGCGGGATGGTGCTAGGTCCTGCGCTAAAATTTAAAACCCTATCCATTTTGCCTCCTTTAGATGATTTTCGCGTTTTTGCTGAGCTGCTGCGAGCGAAGGACGAACTCGTCGCCCTCGGCAAGCTCGCCTAGAGCTACCGTTTTGCCGCCCTTTTGGATTTGAACGAGGTCTTTGGTGATCTCAAAAAATTTCGCCTTTTGTGCTAAAAGCTCGCCCTTTGCACTTAGCGTATGCTCTGCGGCGCTTAGTTTGGAGCCGATGAAATTTTTAAATTTAAGCTCGAAATTTAAAAGCTTAGCAAGCGAGCCTGAAATTTTCGGCTCGATAGATTTTGATCTAAGCTCCAGAGCTGCGAGGCTCAGCGCGTTTTGTGCGGATGAAATTTTATCTTTTATCAGCCTATCAAATGCGTCGCTTATGCCGTCGAGGCTCTGAAAGATCGCGCAAATATCGGGCAGTAGATCGATCATCGCAGCGGTGGGCGTGAGGCTTCGGTGATCGGCTACGAAATCGCTGATGCTAAAATCGATCTCGTGCCCGACCGCCGAGATGACGGGCGTTTTGGCCGCGTAGATCGCGCGCGCTAAGGCCTCGTCGTTGAAGCACCACAGATCCTCGCGCGAACCGCCGCCGCGAGCGATTATGATCGCATCGTAGCCCTTCGCGTCGGCTGCACGCAGAGCGCTTATGATCAAAGCAGGCGCGCCTTCGCCTTGCACTAGCGCGTTATACAGATCGATCTTACAAAGCGCGAAGCGGTCCTGCGCCGTGCGAAGCATATCCGCCTGCGCCGCGGAGCCAGCGCTCGTGATGATCGCGATACTTTGGGCAAATTTCGGAAGCTGTTTTTTGTGCGCGGCATCAAAAAGCCCCTCTTTGCTAAGCCTCTCTTTTAGCGCGGCAAACGCCGCTTCCAGCTCGCCCTCGCCGCTTTTGCGGATATTTGAGACCTGGATCTGATACGCGCCCGTGGGGGCGTATAGCGAGACTTTGCCGCTTAGGACGAGCTTATCGCCGACGGCGGGGATAAAATTTATCCGCGCAGCGTTAAATTTAAACATCGCGCAATCGATCGCCGCGCTCGCGTCTTTGATCGTGAAATACCAGTGCCCGCTCGTACTTTGAATTCTAAATTTAGAGATCTCGCCCTCGACCTCGACGAAGCTAAAGCTCGTCTCCAAAAGCGCCTTGGCTTGGGCATTTAGCTCGCTTACGCTAAGCATCGTCGTTTTTCCGTGCGATTTTTTCCGCAATGAAAAGCGTGCTGACGTCGAAGCTGAAGCCCTTTTGCGCGCGCAGCTCAAAGCCCGCGTTTTTGAGCTTTTCGCTAAAGCTCGCGGCGTCTAGGAAGCTGCCGATGGAGCTTGGCAGATACTCGTAGGCTTCTTTGTTTTTCGAGATGAAAGCGCCGATTTTGGGCAAAATTTTACTCACGTAAAAATCTCTGATCTTAAACGCGAGCCCGCCGCTTGCGGCTTTGGTAAATTCCAAAACCACGAGCGAGCCACCCGGCTTGATGACGCGATTAAACTCCGCAAGCGCCGCGTCCAGCTCCACGACGTTTCTTATGCCGTAGCTGATGCTTAAAATATCCACGCTCGCGTCATCTAGCGTCGTGGCGCCCGCGGTCGCTTTGATAAACTCGCAGCCAGGGAATTTTTGCCTAGCTACCTCGAGCATCCCTTCGCTAGGATCGATCCCCACGATCCGCTCGATCTGCACGCCGTGCTGCGCCGCGCCGTCGCGCCACGAGCTTATCATATCGCCCGTGCCGCACGCGACGTCGGCGATACTCACGAGCCTTCCTTTGAGTTTTTCAAGCGTCAGTTTGACCGCTTTTTTGCGCCACGAAACGTCCACGCCGAAGCTGATGGCGCGGTTTGCCAGATCGTAGGTAGGCGCGATCTGATCGAACATCTTTATGATTTTTTCCTGTTTTTGCACGGGTTTTCCTTATTCATATGCTTTGATTTTACGTAGCGATCTTTTCAGCGCGCGCAAAAGGGCCTCTTTTTCATTTAAAATTTTTTCCTCCAGCTCGGCGCGGCGGTCGTTTAAGCGGGCGTCCAGAGCCAGCAGATACGCAAACGCGACGCCGCTTTTATCGCTTGCTTTTTGATAGATCGCGATGAAATTTTGCCACACGCTGATATCTTGCAGCGCGCCGAAATCCTCGCAGGCGGCCTTGGTGCGCTTAAATAGTTCCCTGACGCAGCCTTCATCAAAGCTTCTTGCAAAAATTTCAAGCGCGTATCGCAGCCTCTTTAGCCCTATGCGCGCGTCGTGAAATGCCTGCAGAGACGAGCCTTGCTTTAAATTTTTTAGCTTCGCGCGCAAGCTTTTAATCAGCTTACAGAGGCGGGCGGAGGCAAACTTTTTTGAAATTTTTTCGTAGTCGCTGCGTGCGTAGATACCGTCCGCGCCGCTTAAAAAGCCGCTAAACGCACTGTTTAAATCTGCAAATTCCGCGCCGTTTAGATAGGTCAAAATTTTATCCGCAGTGCGTCTTGCGATAAGCTCTAGCTGCTCGGCAAAGCCCGTGGGCGCGCCCTCTGCTTCTAAAAATTTCAAAAAAACGTGAATGTCTCGCAGTTGATTGGTGCGGTTTATGAGCCCTGCGAGGAGTTTTAAAATTTCATCTTTTTTCTCCGCTTCGAAAAGCGGTGCGGATAGTTTTAGAAGCGCCCTTGCCTTGCGGGTTTGCACGCGCAGCTCGTGAAGAGCTTCGGGCGATAGGCTTTTTTGATACTCGCTCTTTGCGCCGCACGCCCTCGTCCACGCCAGCTCAAGCGCCAAACGCGCAAGCCTAACGCTGTCTGCATAGGGCGGCGCGAAAAATTTAACTCGGCTAAATTTTTCAAAAACGCTGCGGGCGTGTGCAAAATCAAGAGACCGCGGCGGGATGCCGTAGCGCGCCAGATAGCGGCTTTTGTAGCGGTAATCGTCGGTGATCTCGCAAAAATCGCTGTTGCCGAAGGTTTTGGCAAAATCAAAATTTGCGCTTGCCGCCTCGCTTTGAAATTTCGCTCGTAAAATCACGAGCGTGCTTAGCTCGCCGCCGTAAAGCTCTAGCCAAAACTCCGCTTCGTCGCTGTCAAAGCCGTAGCGGTTTTTTTGCACGACGCGGGCGATCCTGCTTTTTAAAGCTTCTTTGAAATCATCTTTTGAAATTTTAAAATTTAGAGTTTGCCTGTCGAGATCCTCTTTTCTGTGGTGCAAAGAGCATTCGTCGTTTTGGCGGATGTAGTAAATTTCGGGATAGAACGAGGTATAAAACCAAGCGATCTTTATCTTGCGACATTTCAGTCCAGCGCGCTGTAGCGCCCGCAGAATCGAATCGTCGCTCAGTAAAAATTTACGCTTAGTTTGCATACCCGCTCCAAAAATAAAGTGGGTAATGATAGCAGAAAATTCTTTAAACTATCTACACTTTTCGCATTCTTCGACTGTCGCCGTGATATTCAGCTTGCGAACGAAATTGCCTGCTTTGCGCTCGATGGTCTGCAAAATATCCTTATTAAAGGCATCATCCATGAAAAGATCCTCGACGTTGCCGCATTTTTCGCACACGACGTGTATGTGCGGCATCTGATAGATGTCGTAGCGGCTCTTTTTATTCGGCGCATTGACCTCGACTACGACGCCTTCGTCGAGCAGGGTGTTTAGATTTTTATAAACCGTCGCTAGCGAAATGGACGGATAGTCCTCTTTGATCCCCTCATACAGGGCTTCTATGCTTGGATGCTCGTGGCGATCCAGCACCTTTAGGATGCACAATCTTTGCGGAGTTGCTTTCAGCCCGCAAGTTTTGAGTAGTTCTACATGGCTCATTTTTATCCTTCAAAAATTTTAAAGCGATATTATCAAATTTTACTTTAAACAAAGTTGATATTAACTAATATTTTTTATCATCTAATATTCGCGCGACTAAATTTTGTATGTCTAGGCCCAAGCTGCGCTCCACGTCGGCGGTCTTGCCGTGCGGCAAAAAGATATCGCCGAACTCGAAGCTTACGATCTTTACGTCCGAAATTTCATTTTCCTGCAAAAATGCGCTTAAAATTTCACCGACGCCGCCCTTTTTGGCATTGTCGCTAAAGACGTACCAAATTTTATCTTTGCAAGCCAAGCTTCGCAAAAACTCGGCGTCTAAAGGCTTTGCAAAGACTAGATCCACTACGTCTGCCTCCATCTGCCCCTCCAGCGCCTCAGCCGTTTTATACGCTCTACCCGCGCCGTTTCCGTAGCCGATGAGAGCTACGCGCGCGCTATCGCTGCGCTTTAAAAACACCGATTTTGCAAGCTCTACCGCAGACGCGCCGGTCTCGTCACAATCCAAAATGAAGCTTCCGCGCGGATAGCGTATCGCCAAAACCCCCTCATGCGCGTAGGAGTACTCGATGATCCGTTTAAAGCTCGTCTCGTCCCGCGGCGCGCACATACTAACGTTTGGGATCGCGTTTAAAAAACTCACGTCAAAGACCCCCTCGTGCGTCTCACCGTCCTCGCCCACGATGCCCGCGCGATCCATCGCAAGGACTAAGCTTAAGTTCATAATCGCCGCGTCATGGACGATCTGATCGAAAGAGCGCTGCATGAAGGTCGAATATATCGTAACGTACGGCTTAAAACCTTCGCGCGCCATCGCAGCCATCGAGCTTAGCGCGTGAGGCTCGGCGATCGCTACATCCCAGAAGCGGTGCGGAAATTTCTCGATCAGCTTATCCATACCCGTGCCGCTTGGCATCGCGGCGGTCACGCCCACGACGTTTTCATGCTTAGCAGCTAAATTTAAAAGTGCCTCGGCGTAAATTTGCGTGGCGCTTTTGGCGGCGGATTTTTTCTTAAATTCTCCGCTTTGAATGTCAAAAGGCCCTACGCCGTGCCAGCTCTCCAAATAGCCCTCGGCCTTGACGTAGCCCTTGCCTTTGATCGTTTGAGCGTGCACGACGACGGGTTTGCGCGCGCTTTTTGCCGTCTTTAGCGCCGATATGAGATCGGCTAGGTTGTGGCCGTCCACCGGGCCGATGTATTCGAGCCCCAGCTCCTCAAAATACATCCCAGGTATAATGAGCTTTAAGGAATTTTCAAAGCGCTTTGCCATGTATGTGGCACTTTGCGGAGCGTGCGAAAGTAGCTCTCTTACGTGGGATTTAAATTTTTGATAGGTCTCGCCCGCCATCGCTTGGCTTAGGTATTTGCTAAAGGCGCCGATAGGCTTGCTGATGCTCATTTTGTTGTCGTTTAGGATGATGATGCAGGGCAGGCGCAGATCTCCTAACTCGTTCATCGCTTCATAAGTCATGCCGCCGCTCATCGAGCCGTCGCCGATGAGTACGACCGGCACGCGATCTTCGCGCTTTAGACTGATCGCTTTTGCCGCGCCCACGGCCAAAGAGATCGACGTCGAGGCGTGTCCTGCGACGAAGTAATCAAATTTGCTCTCGCTAGGTTTCGTGTAGCCGCTGATACCGCCGAACTGCCTAAGCGAGCCGAACTCCTCCCAGCGATCCGTCAGGAGCTTGTGTGCGTAGCTTTGGTGGCTTACGTCGAAGATAAACGGATCGCTCGCGGCGTCGAATACATAGTGCATCGCCACGATGAGCTCGACGGCGCCCATATTTGAGCTTAGATGGCCGCCGTTTTTGCTCACGACTTCGATGATGCGCGCTCTGATCTGCGTGCAAAGCTCCCGTAGCTCCTCTAGGCTTTTATTTTTAATATCCACTTAAAATTTCTCCCAGAGCGCCCAAGACGCGATCGTTTTGCGCAGGCGTGCCGATCGTGATACGCACGGCGTTTAGCCCGTAGCTTTTTAAATTTCGAATGATGATGCCGCGGCGCAGAAGCTTCTCGCAAAGCTCGCTACTATCTAGCGGCGGGCTAAGTTTAAACGTGATGAAATTTGCGTAGCTAGGGGCAAATTCTAAATTTCGCTCGCGTGCAAAATCCTCGAAGCGGCTCATCTGCGCGGCGTTGTTTTGCAAGCTCTTTTGCACGAAAGCCTCGTCTTTTAGCGCCGTAATCGCCGCTGCGAGGCTAAGCGTCGTGATGTTAAAGGGCGGTCGCAGCTTATAAAGCGCGCTTATGATTTGCCGCGGCGCGATGCCGTAGCCTACGCGCATACCGCCCAGGCCGTAGACCTTCGAGAAGGTGCCTAGATAGAGCACGTTTTTAAAATTTTGAATTAAAAATTTCGGATCGAGTTTTTTGCGTTCATCTTTAAACGCCGCAAATTCGTTGTACGCAGCATCAATCACCACAAGCGTATCCTCATCCACGCTGCTGGCGAACCTATACACCGCCTCCGCATCCAGGCACTCGCCTAGCGGATTGTTCGGCACGCACAAAAAGACGACCGAAATTTCATCCCTGTGCGCGTTATAAATTTTTAAAAGCTCGGCTAGGTCGTGCTCCTGCGCGCTCGTTTTGTAAACCTTGGCCTCGCAGTGGCTTGCGTAGATGCCGTACATCGCGAAAGTGACGCCCGCTTGCAGTATCGCGCGGCGCGAATTAAGCTTGGCATGCAGCGCAAACTCGATGATCTGATCGCTGCCCGCGCCGATGATGATATTTTGCGGCTCTACGCCGAATTTTAAGGCGAGCGCGCCCTTTAGCTCATACATCGAATCATCGGGGTATAGATGCGCGCAGGCCGCGTTCTGCGCGATCGCCTCCTGCACCGTCTCGCTCGTGCCGAAGGGGTTTTCGTTGCTGGCAAGCTTTAGCACGTCCTGCTTACGGATACCAAACTCCCGCACCGCAAGCTCGATCGGCTTACCCGCTTCGTAATTGCTTAGATTTTCTACAAATTCGTTAAATTTCATCACTCCTCCCCGTTTACGTAGCTTCCCAGCCAGGTGATTTCGTGGCCGTTTTTCTGCGCGTTTTGCAGCACGCGCGCCACGCGCTCGTCGTCGATGTGTCCCTCAAAATCGATATAAAAGACGCTTTTAAAATCCCTAAGCTTGACCGGGCGGCTTTCGAGCTTGGTTAAATTTATCCCCTCGTTGCGAAACATCTGCAAAAAGTCCACGAGCCCGCCCGGGCGGTCGTCGGTTTTGGCTAGGATGCTCGTTTTGTTGCGGTCGCTCTTTTGGTTTTTAAAGTCGCTCAGAACGAAAAAGCGCGTGCGGTTGGCGGAGTTGTCCTCGATCTTTTGAAACATCATCGGCACGCCGTAAAGATCGGCGGCGATCTTGGAGCAGATCGCGGCGGAGTACGGCGTAGCGGCTGCCATCTGCGCCGCAAGCGCGGTCGATTTGGTCGCGGTAAATTTAACGCCGCTAAGGCCGTGATCGTCTAAAAATTTAAGGCACTGATTGTATCCTTGCGGATGCGAGAATATCTGCTCCACCGTGCTTACGTCGTCGCAGTGGCTCGCAAAGCAGTGGTGGATATCCATATAAATTTCGGCGACGATCTTGACGCCCTCGTATTTTCGCAAGCAATCAAGCGTCGCTCCCACCGCGCCTTCGGTGTTATTTTCGATCGGCACGACGCCGTATTTGGCCTCGCCGCTATCAAGCTCCTTAAAGACTGCCTCGATATTTGAGAGCGGCAGATAGGAGCTTACCGCGCCGAAGCGGCTCTTGGCGGCTTGGTGCGAATAGGTGCCGAAAGGCCCTAAAAACGCGACGATTTGCGGCTTTTCTAAATTTCGCGAAACCGAGAAAATTTCAAAAAATATCGCCTCGATCGCCTCTTTGCTTAGATTTCGCGCCTTTCCGCCGTCCAGCCTGCTGATGATCGAGCGCTCGCGCTCCGGGCGGTAGATCGCGCTGCCCGCGGTCTGCTTCAGCTCGCCGATCTTTTTGACAAACCCCATGCGCTCGTCGATAAGGCGCAAAATTTCATCATCCAGCCTATCGATACAAACGCGCAGATCATCGATGTTTTGCATCA
Organism: uncultured Campylobacter sp.; assembly: GCA_963545665.1. Lineage (GTDB taxonomy): Bacteria > Campylobacterota > Campylobacteria > Campylobacterales > Campylobacteraceae > Campylobacter_B. Next base: position 32,022 of record CAUUKU010000003.1, read on the forward strand.
TAGCCCTCCTTTCGCTCGCCCCTAAATTTCGGTTTTAGAAATTTCATGCCGCCTCTTTTGCCGCAGGCTTTGAAATTCTTACCGCGCGAGCCTAAAATTTCATCGCTTAAGATTGCCGCGTCGTAGCTTACGCGCGCTAAGAAGGCGCGATAAAATTCGTCGCAGCGGGATTTGAAATTTAAAGAGGCACGGTTAAAATTTAAAACGAGGCTTCGTTCTGACGTGAATTTTAGAGGCGCATTTTGTTCGGATCTGAAATTTAAAGCGGCGGCGCGTTCAGGCTCGGAATTTAAAGCGACGGCGCGTTTAAAATTTAGGGCTGCGCTTGTTGCGGCATTAAAATTTAAAGCCGCTGCACGCTCGGATTTGAAATTTAAGATTGCGCTGTGTTTTAAGCGGCTCGCCGCGCGGCTCATACGAAATCCTTTTCGAGCGCGATTAGCTCATCAAAGCTTTCGCGCTTTCTAATTAGGCGGTCCTGTCCGTCGTAAACCGCGATCTCGGCGGCGCGACAGCGGGTGTTGTAGTTGCTCGACATCGAAAATCCGTAGGCGCCGGCGCTTTTGATCGCGAGCAGATCGCCGCTTTGCAGGCTAGGAAGGCTAACGCCTTTGGTTAAAAAGTCGCCGCTTTCGCAGATCGGTCCCACGACGTCGCAGAGGCTCGCTGCGGCCAAATTTACGCTTGAAATTTTTTCATCCACACACGAGCAATTTGTTTGATCCGAGCTCCTGCCGCCTAAATTTACTTCGCTCGCGCCGGATTCGTCTAAATTTATACCCTCCGAGGCGCTAACGATCTCGATGGCGTGGTGCGCGCCGTAGAGGCTCGGGCGTATGAGATCGTTCATCGCGCCGTCAACGATGACGAAGCGCTTGCCGCAGTTTTGTTTTTCGTAAAGCACGCAGGTAAGAAATACCCCCGCAGCCCCCGTGATGAAGCGCCCCGGCTCGCATACGATCGTGACGTCTAGCCCGCTTAGGCTCTTTAAAATTCCTTGCGCGTAGTCGTAGAGCACGATCTGTTTTTCATCCTCGTAGCGGATGCCGATGCCGCCGCCCACGTCGAAAAATTTTATATCGATCTCAAGGGCTCGCAGTTCGCGCAGTAGATCGCTTACGATTTTTGCGGCATCGCAGATCGGCGCGATCTCCGTGAGCTGACTGCCGATGTGAAAGTGGATACCGACGGGATTTAAAAATTTGCTCTTTTTGGCGTAGATATACATCTTGCGCGCAGTCTCGATACTGACGCCGAATTTATTCTCATTTAGCCCCGTGGAGATGTAGGGGTGGGTCTTGGCATCGACGTTTGGATTTACGCGGATGCTGATGCGAGCGGGCTTGTTTAGATTTTGCGCGATTTGCTCGAGGCGCAGCATCTCGGCTTCGCTTTCTAAATTTATCAGCAAGATGTCCGATTTTAGCGCAAACTCGAGCTCGCTATCTTGCTTGCCGACGCCAGAGAATATGATCTTATAGCTCTTTGCGCCGATATACAGAGCGCGGCGCAGCTCGCCGATGCTGACGCAGTCAAAGCCGCTGCCCAGATCCGATAGAAATTTTAAAATGCTTAAATTCGAGCTTGCTTTAATCGCGAAGCAGACGAGCGACTTGCGCGCTGCGAAGGCCTCTTTGAGCGCTATGAAATTCTTTTGTATCTCGTTAAAATCGTAAACGTATAAAGGGGTGCCGTATTTGCGGGCTAAGCTTGAATAATCCATAGAATTTCCACCGATAAATTTTGCGCCATTCTAACAAATCAAGGCTTAACGATGCTTAAAAACCAAAAACGAGGCGAAGCAAAATAGCGCGGCTATGGGCGCTATGACGCCGAGCTCTGGAACGATTACGCCGTTAAGAGAGAAGCGGATCAGCACGAAAAATACCCCCCACGCGCACAGCGTGACGATAAAAAAGCCGAAGCTCATCAGCGCGAGGTTGAAAAATCGCCCGGTAACCGGCAGATAATAATAAAGTATCAAAACCATCAAAGGCGCAAATAGCGGGAAGAAAAGCATATTATAAAGGCTTGCCTTGATGGTAGCGACGTTGACGCCTTGATCTGCGAAGGTGCGGATAGAGCGGATCGCGTCTTTGATCGAATAGACGTTGCTTGTATCGTAGATGCTTTGCACCGAGCTCGGATCAAAACCGCCGAGGGCTTGCGAGCTTTCGGCGGTATTAAATTTCAAGCCGCTTGCACCCAGGCTTAGATCGCGCGGCGCAAGCGTCGTGTTGATCTCCTTTAGGCTCCACTTTTTGCTCTCATATACTCCGCTTTTTGCGAAGGATTTTGAAATCAAATCGGTGCCGTTTACGTCAAAAATCGTAATTTCGTTTGCATTTTTGCCTTGCAGCTCCCCCAAATAGACGTATTTTCCCTCAAATTTTAAAAACATATCCCCGCTGATCGGCGTTAGCTCGGTCAAATTTTTTTGAAATTTCAGCGCATGGGCAAACTGCGTCGTATTTAAAAAGATAAAGCCCACGACGATTATCAAAGAGATAAGAAACGGCGGTACGATGAGGGCATTTTTGCTCACTCCGAGCGCGTAGAAGCTCACCAGCTCGTTGCTGCGGATCATATTAAATTTAGTGATTATGAGAGAAAAGATGAGGCTAAGCGGCAGCGTGTAGGTAACGGCGACCGCGGCAGTCAGCGCGACATATAAAAGAGCGGTATTTGCGCTTGAAGGAAAGTCTTTGAGGTTCGTAAGCACGTCGATGCCTACGTAGAAAAACTCGAGCGCGACGAAGAGGATCAGAAAATATTTCAGATAAACAAACCCTACGTATTTTGCGTATAATCTCACGACGTGACCTTTTTCGTCGAAAATTTTTGCGCGACGCGACCGATGTCGCTACGCAAAAGCTCCTCCACGGCGGCTTTGGCGTGGGCTAAAATTTTAATTAAGCTTGCCGCGTCCTCGCTCGTAAATTTCGATAGCACGAAGCTTGCCGCATCTCTGCCGTCGCGTCCGACGCCGATACGCACGCGCTCGTAATCCGCGCCGATTAGCGCGTCGATCGATTTGATACCGTTGTGCCCGCCGCTACTGCCGCCTTTTTTAAATTTAACGGCGCCTAGCTCCAAATCGATGTCGTCGTGGATCACGATGATGCGTTCGGGTTTGTAAAAATCATTCACGGCCTTGACGGAGTTGCCGCTTAAGTTCATAAAAGTTTGGGGTTTTAAAAGAAGCAGCGAGCCCTTTTTAAAGAGCTCGCCTTGGAATTTGGACGAGCCGAGCTCGCTAAAGCCGCCCGTCTTTAAAATTTCGTCGATTAGCATAAATCCGACGTTGTGGCGCGTGTTTTTATACTCGTTTCCTGGATTTCCCAGACCTACTACAAGTATCATTTCACGCCTTATTTAGCCGTTAAAACTCCGACTACGGCTACAGAGCCTTCTTCGATCATGTTTACGCCTTTTGCAAGCGGGATGTCGCGAACCAAAATAGAGTCGCCCACATCAAGATCCGTCACGTCTAAAGTGAAGCTATCCGGGATGTCTGCGCCCTTGCATTTTACGCCCAATCGGCGCTTTGATTGAACCAGCACGCCCTTGTTTTTTAGGCCCTTGGCGATACCGGTGATCTTAACGGGGATCAGATATTTGCTTACGGCCTTATCGTCTACGACGCGTAGATCGACGTGGGTTAGGGTATTTGTGACGGAGTGCTTTTGATACTCTTGCACGATGACTTTATAAATTTTGCCGCCGACGCTAACTTCAAACGGAAGGGTTTGTTTAGCGCGCATGGCTTTGATAAAGTCATTGACCTTAAACGCCGCGTTAATATTGTCAAATCCTTTCGCATAAATATTAGCGATTAGATAACCATCTCGTTTTAGGGATTTCGAAGCCCTTTTACCGATACTATCTCTAACGATACCTTCTAACATTAGGTTTCCTTTGTGAAAAAATGAAGCGTGATGATAGCTAAATGTTGCTTTAAATCTATTTAAGCGCCGCGATGAAATTTAGAAGTAAAGCCGCATGAAATTTAGCCGATTAAATTTACGCTAACTCCCGCAAACTCAAGACATACTCGCATATGCAAGAGCGGTCGAATAAAATTCCGCCCGCCCAGCGGCAGGCAGAATTCTATAAAATTTCAAATTATAAGAATTTTAAAATTTCGCGACTTAGCGGATCTCTTTTAGCTGCACGACTTCGCCGGCGAGCATATCCTCCGTGCTCTCTCCCGCCTCGGTAGCCAAATTTCGCTTTTTGGCAAGATCCACGTTTTTGATCTGTAGATCGAGGTCGTTTCGTTTAGAGGCCTTATCCAGCGCCTCCTCGCGGGTAATGACGCCGTCTCTATAAAGATCGAGCAGGTGCTGATCGAAGGTCTGCATGCCGTATGTATTGCGACCGTCGGCGATCGCGTCCGGAATTTCATCGTCGCGCGAGTCTAAGATCATATCCTTAATGCGGGTGTTTTTGCGCAAAACTTCGACGACGGCCACGCGCTTGCCGTCCGTGGTGCGGGCGAGGCGCTGAGAGATGACCGCCTCTAGGACGGATGCTAGCGTCATTCGGATGCGCTCCTGCTCGGCCTGTTCAAACATCGCAATGATACGGTTGACCGTCTCTTTCGCGTCGATGGTATGCACCGTCGAAAACACGAGGTGTCCCGTCTCTGCGGCGTGAAGCGCCGTCTCGATCGTCTCCAAATCGCGCATCTCGCCCACGAATATAACGTCGGGATCCTCTCGCAGCGCGGCGCGAAGCGAATCGGCGAAGTTGTTGCAATCCTCGCCGATAGCGCGCTGATTGATAATGCACTTTTCATCTTTAAATATAAATTCCACCGGATCCTCGATCGTAACGACGTGGCTGGTTCTTTGCCTATTTATGCGATTGATCATACTTGCGATCGTGGTCGTCTTTCCGCTTCCCGTAGGTCCGGTAAGTAGCACGACGCCGCGCATAGCCGTGTCGCAAATATCTTTGATCGAGGGCGGCAAACCCAGCTCGTCGATCTCGGGAATTTTAACCGGGATCGTTCTGAAAACCGCGCTGATACCGTCGATTTGAAAGAAAATATTGACGCGGAAGCGATACTCGTCGTTTAGCTTGTAGGTAAAATCCACGCTCTTTTTCTCGATAAGCTCGGGAAAGCGCGTGATGAGTAGCTCCTTAGCTAGCGTCATAGCATCCTCTTTCGAAAAAGGCGTTTTGCTAAATTTTACCAGCTCGCCGTGTATGCGCCCTCTGATGACTGCGCCCGATTTTATGTGAAGGTCGCTGCCGCCGTTTTGGATCAAGAAATCTAAATATTGATTTAGAATTTCACGCTGTTTAAAGTCCAGCTGAGAAGGATCTACCTGATACTGAGAGTAGTCTATCGAAACTGCCATCATTTCTCCTTTTTAAGTGTTTTTATTATCTCTTTAAATGCCTCTTCAAAAGCCGCTAGTCCGTCATCCAGCAGCTTTTTATACGCCTTTTTCATATCGATCTTCGCCCCCGCTACGCGCGCGAAAAATTCCTCTATCTGCGCGTCGCTAGGCGGCGTTTTGGGTTTTTGATCGCCGCTTATAAAAGCCTCTATCGTCTCAAGCGGCGCAGTATTTACGCAGCCCGGATACATTAGCTCGCTTACGTAATAGTCCTTCGGCAGATCGTCTCCTTTGACGCCCGTGCTCGCAAACAGCGGCTTTACGTAGTTTAAATTTTCTTTAGCGATGATATTGTAGCACTTCGCGGCGTTCATTATGCCGATTTGGCCGGTAGGAAGGCCCGCTGCGGCCATTTTTTCATCCAGTAGCCTATCGAAGCGGCTAACGAAGATGCTAATTACGGTTTTTGGTAAATTCGCCTTCGGGAAGTAGCGACGAAAGCCCGCGATCCCCTCTTTTATCGCCTCGATGCATTTCGCGGTCTGCTCGGGCGAAAAAACCAAGGTCGCGTTTACGCTGATTCCCTTTTTTAGCAGATCGCGCATCGCTTCGTAGCCCGCCTTGGTCGCAGGGATTTTGATCATTACGTTCGGCATGCCGATCGTGCTATATAGGTGCTTGCCTTCGCGGTACATCGCCTCGGCGTCGTCTGCGAAATATGGATCGACCTCGATACTTACAAAGCCGTCATCGCCGTTGATAAAATTTTTAAGTAGGCTCTCCGCCGCGCTTCTAATGTCTGCGGTGGCTAAAATTTCATACAGCTTTTTAGGCTCTTTTTTTCTAAATTCCTCTTTGGCTGCATCGTATGCGGGAGAGCTTAGGATCGCGTTTTTAAAGATCGCGGGATTGGAAGTCGCGCCGTTAATTATCCCTTTTTTGATCAGCTCGTCGAAATCTTTATCGATAAAATCGCGCTCCAAAAAGTCGCACCAAAGGCTGAAATTTAGGGCTTTATCATACATATTTCATAATCTCCTTCAAATCCTTTTTTTCAATGCAGACGCTCGCTCGCTCTTTTAAAATTTCATTCGCGCAGAAGGCGATTGTAAGCCCCGCCTCGCGAAACATCGAAACGTCGTTCGCGCCGTCTCCCACGCACATTACTTCGCTTGCTTTTAAACCCATCAGCGCTTTAAGCTGCGCAAGCAGCGCGCCTTTTGAGTATCCAAACATCATCTCGCCGCCGAAAAGTCCGGTTAAAATTCCGTTTTTTTCATGCAGATAGTTTGCAAAGCTCGCGTCAAAGCCCAGTTTTTTCTGCGCGGCGTCCGTGGCTAGATGAAATCCGCCGCTAAAGACGATCACTTTTATGCCTTTATTTTTCAGATACGCGATGATCTCGCTAGCGCCGCAAACGAAAGGCAGGCTTTCTGCGATAGCTTTAGCATCGCTAAGCTTCATCCCCTTTATAAGCGCCACTCGCTCGCTAAGGCTCTCGAAAAAATCAAGCTCTCCCGCCATCGCCCGCTTCGTAATTTCGCTAACTTGTCGCTGCGTAGCCATTTTAGCGGCGAAAAAACCTATCGTTTCGCCGTCCATCAGCGTCGCATCAAAGTCGAAAACACAAAGCTTTATCATAAATATCCTCGCAAAAATTTAGGAATTATAGCTAATTTAAGTTTAAGTTTTTTGGAATTAGCATAAATTTTTCGCTTTTTGCGACCTCGTAAATTTTGCTCCTAACCCCGAACGAGCACAAATTTATATATTTTTTCTCGCCGAAATATAAAATTTCATCTTGATGATAATGCCCCTCGATGATCAAATTTGCCGCGTAAAAATCGATCTTCGGCGCGATTATATCCTTAAAATTTGGCATTTTTTTGTATAGGTTTTTCCCCTCTTGCGATTTTAAGATCATCTTTGAAATTTTAAATTTTAAAGCGCGATCGAGCAGGTCCATAAATTTTAGAAAAGCTCTGTTTCGCAGCGAAAGCAGCGCAAACTGCGTCAGGCGCGGCAAAAACAGATCGCCGTGCGCGATCTGTACCTCCTCGCCGCTATCGCAGATAAATTTCACGGGCTGCGCGGCGTTTGGATAAACTTTTGCGCGGGGGAAAATTTCGCGCAGATTAAAATCGTGGTTGCCCTCGAAGTAAAAAATTTCGCATTTTCGCGACAGCTCGTTTATGAGCGCGATCTCCTCTTTGTAGAGGCGCTGCACGTAGGTCGTGTTTGCCAAAAAATCAAACATATCGCCCATCATAAAAATTTGAGGCGGCGGCGCGGGTTCGGCCTTCAGCGCGCGAAAGAATTTTAAAAATTGCGGTCTGCTCGCGCCCGCGTGCGCATCGCCGATAAAAATCGCGCCGGGTTTTATCTCGCAAGGCTGATTGCTACGCGACATCGGGGCCTCTGCGCGGATTTTGGGTTTGAGCGGGCAAAGTTTTCACGCCCAGTGCCTAGATCCCGTGCGCGCACCGCGGGAAAATTTCATCGATTTTGCGTGCGGAGGCGCCGAAAAAACGAGATCGCATTTCGGCGCTTCGCGCTCCTGATATGGCGCTTCGTGCGGTAAATTTAAAGTCGCCGCGCGGGTGTCGTGGTCTTCGGCGCGCGCATACGCCGTGCGAATCTTTTCGCGATTTGGCTCGGGCGGCCCGTAGGCGGCGCGCGCACTCACGGCATAGATATCCGCACCGCAAGCGCCAGCATCGTATGTATTTTCGGCGCGCCCGCTCGTAGCGCGGGCATACATGATCCCTGTGCGCATCTGCGAAATGCCGCGCATCCGTGGGGAAATTTTGCTCATCTTGCCCTCGGCTAAAGCGCTTAAATGCCTAATCTCAAAGCCTTTACGAGATAAAATTTCAAATAGCCCAAGTCTCGTGCAAGCGCCGATGATCTCAGCTTTTTTCATCATCAATCTTTAAATTTGATCGGCCTGTATTCGACGCTTAGAATTTCTACGTCGCGAGTGCCTGATGGAAGCTGAAGCACCACCTGATCGCCCTCGGCTTTACCTAAAAGCTGGCGCGCGAGCGGTGTATTGATATTGATGAGCTTGCGCGAGATATCCGCTTCGCTAAGGCCTACGATCGTGTAAACCTCCTCCCGCTCGGTCTCCACGTCCATAAAGGTAACGGTAGAGCCGAATTTTACGCGGTCGTGCTCGTAGGTGGAAGGGTCGATGATTTTACTTCGAGAGACGATATCGCTAAGCTCGGCGATGCGCGAGAGTAGAAACGCTTGCTCCTCGCGCGCCGCGTGGTACTCGGCGTTTTCTTTCAGATCGCCGTGTCCGCGCGCGATGTCGATCTGCTGCACGATGTGAGGCAGCTTCACGCTCTGAAGCTCTTTGAGCTCGGAGGTAATCTTTTCGTATCCGTAAAGCGTCATTGGTTCTGTCGTCATAATCTTCCTTTCTTTTTTATCAAATTATATAAGCTTTAGCCTTAAAATTTTAGCTCGCGGGCTGCGTTAAAATTTTTGCCACGTTTTCGCTGGAGCCGAATTTCAGATAATCTCGCAGCTTCTCGCTCGCAAGTTTAAATTTCGCGGCGTCGCAGCGCTCGTATGCGGCGAGTAGGTTTTGCGCGCTTACTTCGCCTTGCAAAAACTCCTCGTGCAGAGGCTCCTCGCCCAAAAAATCAAAAATAATATTCGCAAGCCCCACGTGCTTTAGCTTTACGAGCTTTCGCGCGAGCCAAACGTCAAACGCGCGAGCCTTGTAGCACAGCACGAACGGAGTGCCGATGAGCGCCGCTTCAAGCGTCGCCGTACCCGAGCAGATGAAGGCGAAATCGCAATCCTTAAGCGTGGCGGGAGTATCGTTTGTGATGCTAAAGCCGTCCAGAGACCCGTAAATTTCATCCCTTTGATCCATCAGATGCGGCGGGATTATCAAGGTTCGCTCGCTATTTTCAAATTTAGGCGCAAGGGCTCTAAAAATCGGCATCAATCTTGAAATTTCAGCTCTGCGCGAACCCGGCATAAAAGCGATCTTGCCCTGTTTTTCGTAGCTTGTTTTTTGAAATTTTATCTCATCAAGCAGCGGATGCCCCACGAAAGAGTACTTTGCGGTTTTGGCGCTTTGCTCGCTCGGGCGTGCGGCATTCTCTTTCGGCGCAGTGTCTTTATCTTTTGTTTCTTGTGGTGCAGCGTCTTTACCCTTCGCTTCTTGCGGCACAGTGCCTTTATTTTCCTCGCAATCCGCGCCGAAAAATTTTGCCTCAAAAGGCCAGATGGAGAGCAGATTATCGCAGAATTTTTTCAGCTTCTCCGCTCTGCGCGGCTTCCACGCCCAAACCTGCGGCAGGATATAATATGAAATTTCCGCGCGCGCGCCGCTTTCTTTGATCGCGCGAGCAAGCGGCAGATTAAACGCGGGCGAGTCGATTAAAAGCACTCGATCGCACTCCGCCGCAAGCCGCGTCATCTGCGCCATCGCGCGCTTGGCTTTTAAAATCAGCGGCAAAATTTCAACAAAGCCCATCGCCGAAAACTCGCTACTTTCGTATATCGGCGAGCCCAGCTTTTCATCGAAAATTCCGCAAATCTCGCAAGCGGGATCGAGCTTTTTAAGATGCGCTAGAACCTCTTTAAAATGCAGATTCGCCGAGGGCTCTAAGCAGGAGATTAGGTATTTCAAATTTAGCCTTTTGAATTTTTGTCAATTATAGCAAAATGTGCTAAAATTAAGCCGACAAAGGATTTAAGATGAAAAATTTTAAAATTTTAGCCGCTGCGGGGGCGTTTACGCTTTTGCTTTGCGGTTGCGGCGGCTCGCTGGGGTATCAAAAGCGGCAGATCTCCGAAGATCCCGCCAAAACCGCGCGATTTGAAGCGCTTAGTAAATTGGGCAAGCCCGCTATCATCGCACGCGCCGCGGCAAGCGAGATCGCAGCGGACGTAGGGGGTGCAAAGCCCCACGTCAAGGTCGCGCAGTTTGTATTTCTCGAAGAAATTAGCGCGCAAGAAGGCGATTTGATCTACGCCTACTCGCTAAGCTCCGGCTGGGCAAATTTAAAAAATAGCGATAGGGAAAAATATCTGAAATTTTTGCAAACCGATCTCGTAAATCGCAGTTGCAATACGCCTAGCTCGCGGATTTTGATGAAAAAAGGAGTGGGCGAGGCGCATAGATTTTTTTACGATTATCCGGGCTCGCTTTTGCTTGATCTAAAAATCGACGAGGAGTTTTGCCTTAAGGCGGGACTGTGAGGGGTTGGGCTTAAATTTAGCTGTAAATTTAAAGGGCGATCGTGCCGAAATTCCTTAACTTAAAGAGAGAATATGAAAGAAATTTTAATCACTAACGACGACGGATTCGAAGCGCGCGGGCTTTTGGAGCTCGCAAGCGCGCTAAGAGGGGTCGCAAACGTCACCATCGTGGCGCCGAGCTCGGAGAAATCGGCCTGCTCGCACTCGCTCACGCTCACGCGTCCGCTTAGATTTATCAAGCTCGACGACGGATTTTTCAAACTCGACGACGCTACGCCCGCAGACTGCGTGTATTTGGCACTCCGCGCGCTGTATAACCGCAAGCCCGATCTTGTGATAAGCGGCATAAATCACGGCGCCAACGTCGCGGAGGACGTGACCTATTCGGGTACGTGCGGAGGCGCGATGGAGGGGGTTTTGCAAGGCATTCCCGCGCTTGCGGTGAGCCAGTTTTACGTCGCAGACTCGCTGCAGCGGTACGGATTTGATCTCGCGTGCGAGCTTGCGGTGGAGCTGGTCGAGAAAATCTTTAATAAAGGCTTTCCTCTGCCGCCGAAGCAGTTTTTAAATTTAAATGTCCCCGCCGTCTCAAAGCAGGATTTTAAGGGGCTAACGGTTGCTGCGTGCGGCGAGAAGCTCTACGATACCGACGCGCAGCTAAATCGAAATCCGCGTGGAATTGAGTATTATTGGCTCGGTAAATCCACGTTCGACTTTGATGCGAGTAGGAACGAAAACAGCGACATTTCGGTGCTTTTTGAGGGGCGGGCGACGTTAAGTCCAATCAAGCTAAATTTGACCGCGCACGAGCAGATGAGGGCTTTGGAAGAATGGACGAGGCTCAAGTAGACCGCTTTTCGCGCTCGCGCCTGCTTTTCGGCGAGGATTTCGCGCGATTGCAAAGCGCTAAAATTTTAATCTGCGGCTGCGGCGGCGTGGGCGGAGCGGCGATAGAGGCGCTGTATCGCAGCGGCGCGGTAAATCTAAGCGTAATCGATTGCGATCGCTTCGAGATCACCAATCAAAACCGCCAGCTTGGAAGCGAGCACGTAGGCGAGCTAAAATGCGAGGTTTTCGCGCGCAAATTTAAAGGCGTGACGCCGATCGCCGCTAGGATCGATGAGGAATTTTTATCGGAATTTGATCTGGCAAAATTTGATTTCGTAATCGACGCGATCGATGACGTGGGCGCTAAGATCGCTCTTGCGCTGCGCTGTAGCGAGGCGGGCGTAGGATTTGTAAGCTCGATGGGCGGCGCAAAGAGACTCGATCCCGCTAAAATCGAAATCCGATCAATCTGGCGGACGCAGGGCGATCCGCTCGCTCGCAAGATCAGATATGAGCTGCGAAAGCGCGGCTTTGCGGGCGATTTTGACGTCGTCTGCTCGAGCGAGCCGCCGCGCGTCAAATCGATGGGTAGCTTCATGGGCGTGACTGCGAGCTTTGGGCTTTTCATCGCAAGCTACGTCGTGCGCAGGCTGATAGGCGATCGATAAATTTAAACGCTTAAAATTTTATAGCGTTTTGGCAGCTCGGCTTCGCTGGGTCGCGCTTTGCGCTTAGAATTTAAATTTTTTGTTTCGCGCTTACGATCCGGGCATGCTTTGCGCGCGGCGCAGCGAGCATGATCGAAGCGCGCGATCAATCGATCCTCGCGCCTCGTGCGTGCGGCGCGGCTAATAGGCGCTTTCTGGTGCGCGTGCGGTTAAAATACAAAGCGGCGAAAGAGGAATTTTACCGGATGACGAAGATAAAATTTGCTCGGCGCGAAGGCGGAATTTCGTTTGTCGCGAATGATAAAATTTTATTCGCAAAGCTCGGCGCAGGCTCGGCGAGAGATAAAATCTAAAGATCGTAACCTGCGCACTTTCGTCGCCTCGAGTATTTTGCGATACGGCTTGCATAGCTGCGGTAGGCGGACGTAGTGCGCTACAGGTCTAAAATTTCAATGCATACGTACGCGATGCGTACAGGCCGCGTAAATTTTAAAATTTCAATGTGCGGCGAGATTGAACGGAGCGTGCGATCAATCGATCCTCGCGCCTAGTGCGGCAGCGCGGACGCGGGGTGATCAAGCCGCGAGCAAAAGCGCGAGCGAGCCTTAAACGAGCCTTGCGTCGGGCCGGTGATCGGGGCGCAAAATAGCATACGGCTGGCCTCGCAAGCAAGCGCAGGAGCGCACCGCTGCAAACCGGGCTGTTATGAATTTAGACGCAAAGCAGCTTGCACGACCGAGGCTTGCACAATGTAGCGGGCTTTAGAGCGAGTTTGCGTCGGGCGTAAAATTTTAAAAATTTAAAGCACGGCGAGATCGAAGTGCTATTAATCCCGATGCAAGCCGTGCAGCCGTGGAGCGACCGAACCGCGCGTAGATGCACGAGCAGCTCTTAAGCGAGCCGTACGGTTAGGCTACGATGAAATTTGAAATTTTGTCTCGCCGCGATGAAATTTAAAAGAGCGGGCGATGATAAAAAAGGAGCGAGAGATGGATGAAATTTTACCCGCACGAGCGTGCGAAGCTTTAGCAGCAGATGCCGACGGAGGGGCAATTAAAAGCCGCGATGCAGGCTCTGAGCGCCGCAAATCAGCGCCCGCGGGAATTTTACGTCGTTAAAAACAAAGAGCTTTTGTCGCTTCTAAGCGGCGCGAGCTCCTACGGCGACTACGTCAAGGGCGAGCCGCTTGCGGTCGTGATCTGCCTCAAAGAGGCGGACCGAAATCCGCTTACGTGCCGTTTGACTGCGCCTGCGCGGCGATGAACATCCGGCTTTGCGCCGAGGGCCTGACACCATGCGGTCAGGAATCGCGCCCGAGCCATACCGCATGGGGCGCGTGCGCGAAATTTTGAATCTGCCCGCCCGTCTGGAGCCCTTTTGCATCATGCCGATCGGCTTTGCGAGCCGTAAATTTGAGCCGCACTCGCGCTTCGAGCCCGAGAGAATTCACTTTTTGTAGGAGGAGCGTATGTTTATTTCGCAGAGTAAAATCGACGATCTTATCGCTAGCGACGGCGCGTTTTTGGACCTTACGACCGAGCTTTTGCAGGACTTTGTGGATCTAAACGCGCCCGCGCGGCTTTCGATCGTAACGAGGCAGGATCTGATCTTTAGCGGCGGGCAGATTGCGCGCGAGGTAGTGGCGCGCTTTGGTTGCGAGACGCAGCATCTAGCGCGTGAGGGAAGCGCATTTTGTGCGGGAGAAGAAATTTTTAGCGCGCGGGGGAGCTTCGAGAGCCTGCATAAAGCTTGGAAGATCGTTCAGATCGTGTTTGAGTACTCCTGCAAAATTTCTACCTACGCGCACGAGATGGTTGCGCTGATGCGAGAGGCTAATTCGCGCTGCGTGCTGGGTGCGACGCGCAAGAGCTTTCCTTTTGCGAAGGAGCTTTGCGTAAATGCGCTGATCGCGGGCGGCGGAACGATGCACCGCCTGGGGCTGCACGACAGCGTCCTGTTTTTTTCAAATCACATCCGTGCTTTTGCGAGCTTTAGCGAGTTTTGCGCGCAGATAGCTAAATTTAAAGAGCGCGCGCCAGAGCGAAAGATAATGATTGAAGTGGCGAGCGAGCGCGAATTTAGCGAGCTCTTAAAATACGCGCCGGATGCGATAATGTGCGATAAGATGAGCCCTAGCGAGCTTAGAGCTTGCGTTTTGAGGCGAGATGAAACGGCGCCGCAGATTAAAATTTGCGCTGCGGGCGGCATAAATAAAGCTAACTGCGCCGATTTTGCGGCTACCGGCGCGGACGTGCTCGTAAGCTCGGCAGTTTGGAATCAGGGCGTGTGCGATTTGAGCGGGCAGATAGAATTTATCTAAATATTAAATTTTAATTATAATGCGGGCTGTGCGCCTTAAATCCGCAAAAGAGCGGGATTTATTAATAAATAAGATTATATTTTGTAAAATTCTTAAAATTTCAAAAAAGGATTTTCATGAAAAAAATTGCTTTTATTTTAGCGCTTGCGGCAAGCGTTTCGTTCTGTGCGGATCAGCTGATAATCGCAGCCGGCGGCGGATATAAAAAGCCCGTCTCGGCCGTGATCGAAAATTTGAAAAAAGAGGACATGGACGTGGCTGGATCGTTTGCCAACCTCGGCCAGCTCGTCATTCAATCGCGCGAGAATAAAATTTCATTCATCGTGGGCGACGAGGCGTTTTTGAAAAAAAGCGATCTAAATATCACGAAATTTGAGCGTATCGGGCGCGGCACGCTAGTTTTAGTAACGCCGAAAAATATCAAAATAAACGATGTCTCCGAGATCGCAAAGTTCGATAAAATCGCGATGCCAGATCCCAAAAAGGCGATTTACGGTATCAGGACGAACGAGTTTTTGCAAAACGCCAAGATGGACGGAGTAAAAGATAAAATTTTAGCCGTCGCGGGCGTGCCGCAGGTAGTCGCATACGTCATCAACGGCGAGGTGCAGGCAGGCTTTATCAACAGCACCGAAGCGGTCGCCAAAAAAGATGAGTTCGGCTCGATCATCTACATCGACGAGAGCCTCTACAGCCCCGCATTTATCGGCATCGCAATGCTTAGCGCGTGCGGCGATGAAGCGCTTTGCGAAAAGGTGATGAAGGAATTTCAATCGGATCGCTCAAAAGAGATTTTTTCAAAATTCGGCCTTAAATGAGCGACATAGCTTGGATCGCGCATCCTTTGCTTTTAAGTGTCAAAGCCCTATTTTGCAGCTTTTTGCTACTGATTACGGCAGGGCTTGCGATTGCGTATTTTTTAGCCTTTAGTAGATCGAAGCTTAAAAAAATCGTCGAAATTTTAGTGATTTTTCCGCTCATTTTCCCGCCGATCGCGACGGGATTTTTGCTGCTTTATGTTTTTGGAAAGAGCGGATTTGTCGGCTCTGCGTTAAATTTAGACATCGTTTTTAATTTTTCCTCTTTGGCGCTTGCGGCGTTTTTGGTGGGGCTGCCGCTGTTTGTAAAGCCCGTGTGTGCAAGCTTTGAGCTCTTTCCGAAGAGCCTAATCGAAGCCGCGCAAATTTTAGGCAAAAACAGAGCTCAAATTTTTCTCCTCGTCATCCTTCCAAGCTCGCTTAAAACGCTCGGCTCCGCGCTTATTTTAGCGCTCTCGCGCGGGCTTGGCGAAGTGGGTATCACGCTGATGCTGGGCGGAAACATCGTGGGTAAAACCGACACGCTAAGTCTTGCGATCTACAACGCAGTGTATGACGGAGAAAACGAGCGGGCGCTGATTTTAAGCCTTTTGCTCGTGATTTTCAGTTTGATTTTATTTTACGCGATAAATCTTTTGGATAAAAAGCGAAATTTGTCTAATTGAAAAAAATTATTTTTAAGTATTTTTTTGATAGAATTGTAAATGCATTTCATTTTAAAGGATTTTTCATGAAGAAATTTTTAATTTCATCAATTTTAGTCGCAAGCGCTTTGGTCGCTCACGAGCACGGCGATATGCACGCTTTTGACCCGAAGGCGGGTAAGCACCTCGTCATTGCGATGGAGCAGCTAGGCGAGAAGGGTAACATGAACGTAGGCGAGGTCGTAGCAGTCGAGACGAACTACGGCGTGGCATTTTTCCCGAATTTAAAGGGACTTGCCGGCGGTGCGCACGGCTTTCACGTGCATCAAAACGCCGACTGTGGCGCGACCGAGAAGGGTCTTGGGATGAAAGCGGGCGGCCACTGGGATCCGAACGACACTAAAAAGCACTCGTTTGCTTGGGATGACGGCGGTCACAAGGGCGATCTGCCTGCGCTTTTCGTCGATGCTGAGGGTAATGCAGTCTATCCGGTGCTAGCTCCGAAGATCAAGAGCCTAGATGAGCTAAAGGGCCACTCGCTGATGGTTCACGTAGGCGGTGACAACCACAGCGACCATCCGAAGCCGCTTGGCGGCGGCGGCGCTAGAATGGTTTGCGGCGTTATAAAATAATAAAATTTGTTGCGGGCGCGAGACGTCCGCAATCCCTGCTTCAAATTTATCACAAATACACATTCAAAATAATTAGCACGATTAGATGCGCTTACGATCTGCGCCTGTCTTTTAAAGCGCGATGAGGCCTACTCGAGAGCCGCGCTTGCTTTGCAAAGTACGCTTTTAAAATTTTATGCCGTCTTCGTAGAGTGCGGTGCGGGCGAATTTATTCTCTTCTGCGCCCATCTGAAATCACGCTCGCAAATTTATATTCATTTCTCGAGACGTGATTGAGCGCACATCGTACTTCCCTGGACTCGATGCTGCTTGCAGGCTATGCGCGGTGCGGCTTGAAATTCGCGCAAAAGATACGCCGCGGCGATACGAAATTTTATCTTTTTGAGCAAAAATTCAAGCTTTTTAAATTTAAAATTTCAAGCACACACGGTTAAGCCTTTCTGCTTGGATAAATTTGCTAAATTTCTATCTCGCTTCACGCGCTTGTTTTGTCGATAAAAAAGCGTGCTAATCGTGCGCCAAGCTCCGTTCGGTAGTTTGCTTGCATCGACACGTATGATTGCTCCTTGATGCCACATCCTTCTCGCCCGTCTATGGCAACGCTCGCACTCTGCTCGTATCGATGCATGCGCCGAAGCTATCTTTAAATCCCCGATAGCGCGTCGCCGTGCACCTCGCGATACGGCGTTACGGCTCTATTAGCCCGAGCTTAAAAGTTTCGTAGTCGCGGCTTAGCGGCGTTTATGCCCTGATCGGTTGCGATCTGCGTGCAGGCTCGCCCGTCGCAGCCCAATAGCACTGAGAATGCCCCGTAATCGCGGTCGCCGCCTGCAAGTCGCCTCAAGCACTTCTGCGCTCAAGCGGATCCGTCCGCCTCAAACTCCGCTCGGCAGGGCTTTAGTTGGTTTTGCAAATAACGGCATTCATGTAGTGTACCTCAAATTTATCCGCGCGCCCATATCCGACGGGTCGCGCAAAAGATAGGCCACGGGCGGGCGTAACACAAAGGACAACACGCGGATTTCATGAAATTCCATGTGAACGCGGGCAAGATTGCGGCGGCTACAGATAAAATTTGCAGCAGTTTAGATAAAATCGCGCGCGACAATCGGCAAAATTCCGTAAAAATTTCGCGGCGCGCCGGTTGGGTTCGTCCTTGCTCTAATTACCTCATATGCGCCGTATTCATGGCCGCGCGAAAGGCTGTGTCTCTTTGGGTTTTGATACCCAATAAAACAGCTATTCGGCTTCTCGTTCTTGCCGCTCGGCGCGTTGGCGTGGACTACGCGCGGGTAAATTTTAAAATTTAGACAAGCTCTGCCACGCCGAAGCAGAGTAGAGCTTTATTAAAACGGGCGGCGCAGCTATTTTAAGCGTGTGGCCGCCCTTCAAAACGCACGCCGATCTTTTTAAAGCACGCAGCAAATTTTAAAATTTGCGCGGGGGCAAAAGGCAAGCGAGGCAAAAGAGATCAAATTTGGGCGGCGAAAATTTTCTTTGCCGCTTTTAAATTTGACTTCGTCTTTTATATAAAATCAAAATTTAACTAAATTTGTCCCCGCCTGAGTCAAAATAGGCGGGGCAAATTTGATCATTTCTCGCCGAGCACTTTTCTGTTCTCCGCGCTATCTGCCAAAAACTATCATTTCTCGCCTAACGGCCAGTAAACGACCGGTTTGGCTCCAAGCATTGCTTCGCCGTGATACATACCTAGCTTATCTTTAGTCCACGCAAAGCCCGTGCGTCAGCGCTTATCGATCGAGATGATGCCGCCGAGTCCTTTGTCTATCCCTGTATTATGCGGACGCTTTTGCAAGATATTGCGACAGGCTACGCTTAAATCAATGCTGCGGCTGTCCGTGTTTAGCCTGGATCACGAGTATCTTGCCGAGATTTGCCTTTGCCCTAAAATTTGCACGATCTCATCTAAGCTTAAAATTTTGCCGTGCGAGTCAAAGCCTACGTTTAGTATGCGCCCCTCCAGGCTGGAAGCGCGGTCGTGCAAGTGTCCGTGAAGCATAAAAGAGCCTCGCGAGGCGCGGTTGTGCTCCTCTACGGGATAGTGAAACATACAGATGCTCATACCCGCTTTGCCGTCCTTCATCGCGCCCGCGCCGCCGTCAAAATTTAGCTCCTTGTAGTGCAGGATATCGCTAAAGATGGGATTTCCGTCCTCTTTTAGTTCGCGTAGCAGCGCTTCTTTGTTTTGGCTAATGAGCGTATCGTGGTTGCCTAAAATCAGCACATGCGAGCCGTTTAGCCTGCGCGCGACGCTTTTTAGATCCTTTAATTTATTACAAAATGCAAAATCGCCCAGATCATAAACCGTATCCTCGGGCCCCACTACAGCGTTCCAGAGTTCTATTAGCTTTTCGTTCATCTCGCTTACGTCGTTAAAAGCCCTAAATTTAGGGCAGTATTTCATAATATTGCCGTGATAAAAATGCAAATCGGAGGTAAAAAATATCATCATTTTTCCTTTAAGCTTTAATCGCCGCATCAAATTTGAGCTTTACGTAAATTTACGTGGCGCCAAATATTCGCACGATAATCGTTAAACTTTTTCTAAAAATTCTTTTATAAAGCCTAGCTTGCCCTGCTCGTCAAGAGATCTGAATTCTCGCTCGTTTGCTTTGATGTGATCGATCAAGGGGTGAAATTCCTCATCAAGCTTGGTTTTATCGAGTTTGCCGGAAAGTGCTTCGTTTTTACTGCGAGCGAAAAATTTATTCACGAGATAATAAGGCGTTTTCATCTTAAAGCAAAAATCGTTTTGGCTTGGGATATACACCATAAAGCCCTCGAATTTCGCCTCTTTGACTATATTTTTAAGCTCCGCAAAGCTCGTTTTTAGATACTGCTCGCCCTCTTTATAAAAAGGTCTTTTTAGCGCTGCGGCAGTGCTTGCGGCGATTTTATCCAGTTCAAATTCGCTTGCTTGCGCGCCGGTTTTAGCGTCGATAAGTCCGATAAAAGTCTCTCCAAGCTCCTCTTCTACGATGTGCGGATCGCTCTCGTCGGTGATCTCAAATAAAAAAGTTTTATTTGGATAGCGTTTGAAAATCTCTTCAAATTTACAGCAGTGCTCGCGCGTCATCTGTGCAAATCTACTATCGGTCGATCCCGTCGTGGAGTAGATGACGCGGCGGTTAAAGCTCGCGCTGCTTTTGCCGACATCTACGTAGGTGCAACACCCCAAAAAGCCGTTTACCTTTCGCACGGCAAGCACGGGCGTATCGTCTGTGATATCGATAGGATAAAGGCTTTTGCGCGAGGTAAATTCCGAGTAGTTATAGACCTTTTTAAACGGACGCACGATGATATTTAGATAATCGTCCATTATGAGCCCGCGCATCTCAAGCAACGCCTTATCCCAATCGGCTTTGAAAAAGACGCGTTTTGAGTATTTATAGGTGCGAAGCTCGGGATAAAGCTCGCTTTGACGCGCGCTCCAGAGCCTTTTATCCTGCGTGGCGGCAATATATTTTTTCGTTACGTAGGTGTTTTGCGCCGTATCAAAGGGCAGATCGCGCCTGTTTAGAGCCGCCGCGTCTTTGATCTTTTGCGCTACGCTTTCGCTCATAGGATTAACGGGCGGGATCAAAATTTCGCCCTCTATTTTGTTGTTTGCGACCTTGATAAACATCGCTATCACGGTATCTTCATCGACGCTGTGCTCGGAGGCGAAGAAATTTTGCATTCTAAAGCATTCGAAGATAAATCCATTTTGGGCGGCTTGCTCTTTTAAGCTTAACAGCTCTTTTGTGCGCGCACTCACGTTGCTAAGCACGATAAGAACGTCTTTGGTTTTGTTTTCCAGGGCAAATTTATACGCCTGCTTTATCTCGCGGGCGACTTTGCGCTTTGCATCCTCCAAAAGCTTCGGCGACCAAGTATAAACCCCCGCCTCATCGGTTATAAACATATCGTTTTCCAGATGATAAATTTGCGCCTGCGGATATTCGTTTTGAAATTCTTTGATTTTCTCTTTTGCGAAAGTCGTTTTACCCGAGCCCGCGTGTCCGCGAATCACTATAAATTTTCTCATTTTACCGCCTTGATTTTATGTGGCGATATTCTACCTAAAATTTTAGCGCCTTGGTATCAAGAAATATGGATTTTGGTAAAATTTAAGGCTCGGTGGAGCTTAATACCCCTTGATTTGAGCCTAAGTTAAAGAGAGCCGATTTTAAATAGAAAATTTGCGCTTTGCCGAGGTGTTGAAATTAAAATTTGACCGAATTTAGCCTCGCCGAAGCGCTTGATCGATGAAGGCGCCAAATTTTGATAGACGTGCGGTAAAAAGCGTATTTATCCTCGCTATTTGATTTAAATTTAGCCCCGCAAAGGGGCTAAATTTACGCTTATTTCTCCCCTAGCGGCCAATAAACGATCGGTTTGGCTCCGAGCCTTGCTTCGCCGTGATACATGCCGAGTTTGTCTTTCGTCCACGCAAAGCCCGTGTGTCCATGCTTGTCGATCGAGATGATGCCGCCGCTACCGCCGAGCGCTTTGACCTCTTTTACTGCTTCTTCGGCGGCCTTTTGCACGTCGGAGGTTTTGTATTTATACAGAGCCGAGACCTCGTGCGCGGCATTTACGCGCATGTAGATGTCGCCAGTGCCGGTGCAAGAAACCGCCACCGAGTCGTTATCTGCGTAGGTTCCCGAGCCGATTATCGGGCTATCGCCGATGCGGCCGGTCATTTTGTTTGTCATGCCGCCCGTGCTGGTAGCCGCGGCTAGGTTGCCGTTTTTATCCAGCGCGATCGCGCCCACGGTGCCAAGATACGGGCGCTCGTGTAAATTTAACGACGTCTTTTTCGCTTTTTCGCTATCAAGTAGCAGCTTTTGCTTCTCTTTGGCCTTTTGCAGCGCGTCGTATCTAAACTGCGTGAAAAAATACTTCTGATCGACCATCTCTAGGCCGTTTTCTTTGGCGAGCTTGTCGGCTCCCTCGCCGGCGACTAGCGTATGCCACGTCTTATCCATCACGAGTCTGGCGCCCAGGATAGGGTTTTTGATATGCCTTGCCATCGCGACTGCGCCCGCTTTTTTGGTTGAGCCGTCCATGATCGAGGCGTCAAGCTCGTTAAATCCGTCGGCGGTAAATACCGCGCCCTTGCCCGCGTTAAAATTCGGATCGTCCTCAAGCACCATAATGGCCGCCGTAACGGCATCCATCGCGCTGCCGCCTTTTTCAAGTACGGCTTGACCCGCCAAAAGCGCCTTTTTCATCGGCTCTTCGCGGATTTTAAATTCCTCTTTAGTTAGATCAAGCCCGCTGGTGCCGCCGTGAATGACGATAACGGGGGAAAATTTCTCCTGCGCATTCGCAACCGTTAGCCCGAGCAGGGCCAAACTCGCCGCCATAAAAATGGCCTTTGAGAGTGAAAAGTGCTTCATATCTCATCCTTTCGAAAAAATTGCAGAATTTCTAAGGAATGATATAACTTTGCGCTTTTCGTTTCGCTTAATTTGGGGCGAGCGAGCGAATAGGGCTTGGTGAGCGGGGCAAGTAAGTTAGCCGGTCGAGTAGAGCGGGGCGAGTAAGTTGGCCCGGCGAGTAAGGGGGGGCGGGTAGCTCGGGCGGTTAAAATTTCATTAAAAATAGATCAGCGCGCCCATTTGCCTATGTTTTTCTAAACGGCGAGCGCCCAAAGCGGTTTTGCAAAAAGTAGCCGCCCGCGAGCTGCCTATCCTCGCTCATCGATCTGTGCCGCCGCTCTTAGTCTGACATCTTGCGCGCCGTAAAATTTAAACGCCGAAAGGATCGCGATGAGGTTAAAATTTTAAGATGAGGTTTAAATTTGAAAAGAAAGAAGGGCGAAAGCTCGGGTAAGTTTTAAAATTTAACCCGCGCCTTGCCCGTATAAGCTTAGCCTAAAATTTCACTTCCAAATCGACGTAGAAATTTCGTCCCGTGCCGACCGCTAAAGTCTCGCGCGTGCGGTTTGCGTTGATGTAGTGTCGATCGAAAATATTATTTACGCCAAAGCTCACGTCTGCGCCGTCAAGGACCGGAATGCTGCCGTTCGCGATCTTGTAGCTTCCTTTGAAATTTGCGATCGTGAAGGATTTATTGACGTAAAAATACTCGGTCCTGCCGAAAAAGGTCGAAGCGGGCTTAGGGTGAGACTTGAAGTAGTGGCTTACCTCAAAGCCGAGATTTAGATCGTGCAAAGGCGAGTAAAAGGCGTGTGCGCCTAGCTTTTTGGCGTGATTGTTGATATTTTTGCGCGTCTGCGTATCGTAAATCCTAAGTCGCTCGAAGCTAGCGCCGAAATCAAAGTCCTCGGTTTGGTAGTTTGAGCTTATCTCAAAACCATGCCTTTTGGCCTGATCGATATTTTGATGCTGTCCGTATTGCCGCGAAAAGCCGCCCGGCGGCACGCCTAGATGCGGTAGCGGCTTAACGTCGATCATATCTTCGATCTTGCCGTTGAAGTAGATAAATTTCATATCGAAGTGATCGTCGGTAAAAATTTGCTCTTTTTTAAAGCTAAATCCAAGCTCGTATTCCTTGACGGTTTCGGGCTTTAGATCGGGATTTGGGATGTAATAAAACCTTCGGTTGATCGGTCCTGCTTGCGACGTCTCATGCGGCGTAGGCGCGCGGAAGCTCTCGCTGTATCCCGCTAGAAGCGTGAAGCCCTCAATAGGCGCATAAGCGATCGCCGCTCGCGGAGAAAATCTCGAATCTTTAAATTTAGTCGATTTTGCCTTGATATTGCGATTAAATCGATCATACCTACCGCCTAGCGTAAGCTGCACATCGTCGCCAAAGCCGATTATATCTTGCGCGAAAAGGCCGTAGCTGTCGTATCTGTTCGGAAAGGAGCCGAAGTTGGAGAGGTTGCGAACGCCGTTTTGGATAAAGATCGCATCCTCCTGACGCCTTTCATAATCGCCGCCGTAGGCTAAGCTGTGATGCAAAAACGCCGTGTCGAATTCCGAAATGTTTTTGATTTCTAGACCCTTGCGATCATCCTTGTTTGCGTAGTTGCCGGTATCCGCGCCGTCAATATAGCCGCGTTTATACTCGGCTTTGCTTTCGTAGGCTTTGAAAGACATATCCACTAGCGGGTTTTGCGGCGTGAAATTCCAGTCAAAAACATAATCCCTTTGGCTTAAATTTCCATGTACGAAGAGATCTTCGTCGTTTTTCCATAGCGTCTGCCATAAGGTGTGTAATTTTTCGTCGTAATCAAAGGCGCTGAAGCTGATGCGATGATCGTCCAAGTTCGCGCCGATTTTGAAAAATGCCGTATCAATGTGCTCGTTATTGAAGGTCTTATCATAGCCCTCAGCGTAATGCGTGCCGCCGTCTGCAAGCTTGACGTTGCCGTAGCTCGCGCGCTTGCCGTAGAGCAAAACGTCGATCGGAATTTCTTCGCCCTTGCCGTAAATCGCGCCGCGCGT
This sequence comes from uncultured Campylobacter sp., assembly GCA_963545665.1. Taxonomy (GTDB): domain Bacteria; phylum Campylobacterota; class Campylobacteria; order Campylobacterales; family Campylobacteraceae; genus Campylobacter_B. The sequence goes on from CAUUKU010000003.1 coordinate 55,930, forward strand.
GCTATGCATATTGTTTGATTCAAGCCTCTGTCCTAGCATCAAGCCTACGTTTTTGCCGTCGTGTAGATAATCGCTCGCACTTTTTGTCTGCATATTTACGATACCGCCGATCGCACCCGAGCCGTGCAGCACCGATGAGGCGCCCTTTACGACCTCGACGCGCTTTAAGATGTCGCTATCGGTGCGAAAAGATGAGATCATATTGGAGTAAATTCCCACGCTCCTGCGCACGCCGTCTTGCTTGATGATGACGCGCTCGTCGCTTTGATATCCAAATCCGCGGATCTGAAACTGCCTGCCGATATGGCGCCCCATATCCATGCCGCCGTCGACGCCCGGGATCCGCATGATCGAATCGATCACGTTGGTTTTGGCTTTCAAATCATTTTCGGTTAAAATTCCGACCGAGCCCGCGTATTTGAGATTGTCGACCGCGCTCACCGTCGCTTGCACTACGATTTGACCCAGAGACTGCGTCTTAGTGGCGTTGTTTTCGGCAGCGCCGCCCATCATACCGACCGCAAGCGGCAACAGCAAAATCCGTTTTTTCATGAATCCGACCTTTCAAGATAAATTTGAAAACTATTATATATACTGATACTTAAAAAATGTTGAAATTTAATTACAAAAATGTTT
>CAUUKU010000004.1:0-48418 GCA_963545665.1 uncultured Campylobacter sp.
ACTGATCGGTCTCGTGGGCTCGGAGATGTGTATAAGAGACAGATTATATACAATGTTCGCGCTCAACGCAATTTACTAAAAAGGAAATCAAAATGACGATGCAAGAGTATGAGGCAATATTTGAAGAGGACGACGCGCCGGGCTGGGACGCGATAGGGGGCGCACTAGGAAAAATCTACGACCCCGCAAGCGAGCGCCACTATCCATCGAAGCTACATGCGAGTCTGGGCGGCGATGATTATTTGGCGGGCGTTAGTATATTTGACTGCGAGGATAGCGCGTTTCATCGCCATATCGTGAGCTTTGGCATGAGCGAGCTTTACTATGATCCGCAAAACGCGCAGGAAGAATTTAGCGGATGGGGATTTGAGTTTAGCATGCGCGTCGCGCCGTTTGCGGACGATCCGGACTCGGATCTTGGCGACGGCAACATGGCTCCAAACGAGCCTTTTTGGGTTATATCCGTCATGCAAAATCTCGCCAAATACGTCCACACAAGCAAAAAATGGTTCGAAGCATATCATTTCATGCCGGCAAATTCGTCGATACGTCTTGATACAGATACCAAGCTAGTAGGAGTAGCCTTCGCGCCCGATCCGGTGCTTGGCGGCATAGACACGCCAAACGGCAGAGTAGAGTTTCTCCAGATGGTCGGTATCACGCAGCGCGAGCTGGACTGGCTACGCGAGGATCCGAGCGTAGGACGAGTAGAACGTTTGATAAACATGATGCGCAAGGATAATCCTCTGCTAATCACCGACCTAAAGCGTGAAAAAGAGTATGTATAAGTAAATTTGACCAAGCCGTAAGCCCGCTCAAAATAAGCGCGTAAATTTAAGCAAAAACGCTAAATCAAGCAAAAGCTTTTATCGAGGTTTACGGCGGTTAAATTTAAACCGCATAAATTTAAAGCTAATTTTAGCGCTCCGCAAAATTTAGCGCGCCGTATCGCCGCAAAGTCTTGCTAAAATCAACCGTAGCGCAAATTTTAAAAACGAATTTATACCGAGTTTATTTAGGGTATCTCAAAGACTCTATTTAGAATTTTAAAGAGTTAAATTTAAGCGCTCTTTTACAAAAGATTTATGCTTTTGCAAATTTAATTTGCTACCGCGCGAACTAAGCGCAAATTTTGCCGTTATAGACTTTGCTTTATTTTAGGCAAATCTCGCAAACACAAAACCACTTATTTCCTTTTTTAAATTTAAATTACGGTCGGCACGGTCGCCAAAAGCGCAGCGCGCGGATCAAATTTTGATTTTAGCTTCTTCTTTCGTTTCTATACGTATTTTGCAAATTTGCCCGAGCGCAAAGCCGCAGTCTGCTCGTCTACCGTAGCTTGCATTTGCTCCTCTAGGGCTTTGTTTTCGCCGTTATTTGCGATGATTACTCGCGTAGGGTATAGCACCAGGCTCATACGCATAGCAAACTCGAGCTGCAAGTCGTTATTTTTTAGCGCTCTTTGCAAGGTTTTTTCGCGCTCTTTGATCGCTTTTAAAGAAAGGATATTTTTAAAAAAGTCGGTAAAAAGAAACTGCGCATCCGCAAACTCGGCTGATACCTTATGGTGCAAGACCTCTTCGTAGCGCGCGAAAATCGCCTCTTTTTGTGCTTGCGTACATAGCGGATTGATATAAAAAATAGACAAAAAATCCCAAAAATCATCCCACAAAGGAAAGCTTTCGTCAAAAGGCAGGCTAATTATCTCGCCGTAGTAAAGCATTACGGGCTCAAATTTCTCATCTACGTAAAAGCTAAATAGCAAGCCGTCTAGCAAATAACTATCGCTAAATCGTCTAATGCGAAATTTTTGTATCTTTTTTATCTTCTTTAAAAGCTCTTTTTGTGTATCGGTAGTGCAAAAAGGCTCTATCTTAGTTAAATGTAGATTCATCTCTATCCTTTTTGTTTAAATTTATCCAAAAACGGCTTTGCCAGGATGCGCTAGAGCAGCTTTTGCTTTTTAGCTAGCCGCGTAAATTCAGACTGCTTTTAGCCTTAAATTTATCATCAAAAATACGGCGAATTTGGGCTGCGCCAAAAGGCTTGGCGACGTAGTTAAATTTTAATGCCCTTATGAGCCAAGCCGCATAAGTTAGTTCTAAATTTAGCTCTGCAAACGCGCGATCTAACCGCCTCACGTACACTGCATAAAAAACCCGCTCACCCGCGTCCGCTCGCACCAAAACACATATAAAATCCCGCCGCTGCCGAACATCACCTCGCCTCCTTGCTCGCAGCTTGGAAGCTCGCTGTCAAGCTGCATCAAAAACTCCATCTTTTCGCCGCATATCGGACAGCGCGGCACCAAAGCGCCCTGTATCCACGAAGGCTCGCCGCCGATGCGCGCGAGGTTTTGCCTGCTATTTGACATCCCCCAGTCCTGAGCCGCCCAGCGCGCCGGCGTGGGCGCAAGTACTACTTCGCACTCTTTTATCGGTTCGTCAAAGGCGTATTCGACCTGCGTCCTTTCGCCGATACGTCGTGGCATACCCTGCGCGTCGTGCTCGTAAAAGACTATCTCGCCTTCGTTTATCTCTCTGACGTGCGCGGCGAGGATTAGGCGCGGCAGCGATCGCACGGGCAAGTCACAAGGTAGCGGATCAAGCGTGATGAGATGAAATAGCGGATTTTGCGCATCGCCGTTCGCCTCATCCAAAACCCCGCCTAGCTTATATCCCGCCTCGCCGCCCTCAAACCGCCAGGTCGGATGGTGCTTCGCCAGATGCGGCGCGTAGGGCGCGCCGAAATAGCCGCGCGGAAAGATTATGTGATACACGCGCTGGCCGCAGTATCTTTTGAGCCTGAATTTCTCGCCGCCAAAGCAAATTTCATCGTTCGGCGCTTTTTGTAATTTATCGGTGCAAGGTTCGTCTACGTCAAATTTAACCCGCTCAAAAGTAAATCCCACGGCCTCCAGCCAGTAGCCTATTATATATTCGAGCAAATCGCACGGGCGATCGAAAAAATCCTCTGCAAGCGCGAACTCGCAGGCTAATTTTACGTTTCGAGGATCGCGGGTCTGAAGCAGGCAGCTAAAAATTTTTTGCCGCTCATCTTCGCTCGTCTGCGGATCCGCAAGCTTCTCACGCCAGATTTGCGAGCTCTCGTAACTAAGCCCGCGCCACGGATACTCCGCATAATACGCGCTCTCGTTCGGCTGCAGTTTAAAAAGCTCGCCCAGATACTGGTGCAAAAACGGCGCGAACTCGAGACTTGCCATGGCGATGACCTCTTCGGCGTTTTTCCAGCGCGAGCTCTTTTCATCTCTGCCGCGTTGCCGTGCGCTTTCGTCCGCCCGCGCCGAGCGTGCATTCTCTCCCGTCTGTGCCGCGCTTTCGTCCTGCTGCGTTTCGCGCCACTCTGCTGCTTCTTCGCGCAAAATTTCAACCGCCGTAGCGATCAAGGCTTTAAAATCCTCCTCGCCTACGTAGCCCATAGCGTCCTTTAGCAGCGTGCGGCCGTCCCTCCGCCCGCGCAGCAGGCTGTCCGCTAGCGCAAAATACGCTGCCGCATCACCTTGTAGCCGCCAAAACCGCTCGTATAAATCAGGCATACTAAAGCCGTCGCGTTCGAAATCTCGCGCCAAGCTTAGCGCCTCGTCGTTTGCAGCCATTTTGTCCCTCCCGCTTTATAAAATTTTAAAAATTCTAGCAAAAATATACTAAAACCATAAGAAATTTTAGTCATCCCGGCGAGACTAAATTTAGCCGAGGAGCAAGCGACTGTGCTTGTCGGTAAAAAGATTTGAAGCAAGCATCTTAAGAATGATCGCGGCTCGAGGAGGTGGGGGGCGAGGTTGCGTATTATTCGCTGATCCGCGATATAAAGCAATTAACGGACGACCGTATCTGACGGATAACGGCGCGGTGGGCGCTAGACGGCGAAATACAGAGCGTCGGCGGGTATTATATGATGACGGAGGCGCGCATGACGGCGCCCTCGCGGTCTCGGCAAAGGACTGCGCTGTAGACGGCGCGCGACAGCTGAAAGTCGGCGAGCCGTATAAATAGGGCAAAATTTACAGCGATGAGGCGTAAATTTAGCGATAAAATTTTATCGTGCGTTAAATTTCATCCGTGCCTTGATTTGCGCTTTTGCTTGCGTAGAATTTATGCTCGGTCCAGCGTAAATGCGCTAAACCCTGCTGCAAGATCGTTTGATTATTTTTAAATTTTATCGTTAGATTCCGCGCTCAAGCGGTTTGCAATTTAAATTTTACCTGAATTGAGCTATAATCGCGCATTAAATTTAACCTTGGATAAAGATTTGAAAATAGCGTTTTTTGACTCGGGTATAGGCGGGCTGAGCGTGCTGGCTGAGGCTTTGCGGCGGTTTAGCGGAGCGGAGTTTTTGTATTTTGCCGACGAGGACCATGTCCCCTACGGCACGAAAAGTAGGGCCCAGATCGCGCGGCTGAGCCTTGATGCGGTGGGGTTTTTGGTCTCGCGCGGAGCGGAGGCGGTCGTTATCGCGTGCAACACTGCCACGAGCGCGGCTATCTCGGAGCTTCGCGGCGCATTTAGCGTGCCCGTCATCGGCATGGAGCCCGCCGTCAAGCTCGCTGCGGACAGCTTCGGCGCGCGCCCGACGCTGCTCATCGCCACGCCGCTAACGATCGCCGGCGAAAAGCTCGCGCGTCTCGTGGGGCGACTGGAGTGCGAGACGTGGAGCCTGGCGTTACCGCGCCTCGTGGAGTTTGCGCAAGATTTGGAGTTTGACTCGCCCGCGGTTCGGATCTATCTGCAGGAGCAGCTGGCTAAATTTGAGCTCGCGCGCTTCGGCTCGCTCGTGCTTGGTTGCACGCATTTTAACTATTTTAAGGACGTTTTGCGCGAAATTTTGCCGTCTCACGTGCGTATCATCGACGGCATAGACGGCACGCTAAATCGCCTAGTAAGCGAGCTGGGCGGGCGGATAAAGCTCGCGTGCGGCGAGGATTTATCGGCGCGGGCGGCTAAATTTAACGCCGAGGGTGACGCAAAATTTGATACAAATTCATCGGCGCAAGGCGGTAAAATTGACGCGGAAGGACGAGGCACGGACGGCGGACAGAGCGTAAGCGGCGGTAGTTGTGGCGGCGAGTACGACGCAGGGGGGCGCAGTGAGGGCGGCGGTAAAATTTACTATCCAAACGGCAACAGCGTGGAGTATTTCTACTCGGGCAGGGCGCTGGATGCGGCGCAGCTACGCAAAGTGGAACTGTTTTTAAAGCGGCTTGACGCGGTGCGAGGGATCGGCTAGGTAGCGCGCCTGTGCGTCCATAGATCCGCAGACTGGTTAAAATTCCGGCGCGTCGTAGATCGCTCCGCGCAAGTTCAAATTTAGACGCGTCATAAATCGCAGCACGGGTCGAAATTTCAGTGCGTCATAAATCATAGCGAATTAAAATTCTAGCGCGTTGCCGTGCAGGTAAAATGCTAGCGCGCGAAAATTAAAATTTGACGGGGCGCGACGCTGCCATTGCCGCCGCCCTTTCAAAATTTAATAGTGCAAGCCGAGATCGCCGCGCGTAACCAACGCGGCATAAACTAAATTGCGCCGTTTAATACAATTTAGCGAGCTTGCCCTGCGCGTTTGTTTTGAGATACCGAGTATGCGTCTTTGCCGCGCGACTTCGTAAAATTCTTACCGCGTTAAAGCAACAACGCGGAGTGAAATTTTACCCCTCGTAGTAAAACGCTTTTGCGGGCGCGAAATTTAGCCCCGCCTTTTCGCACAGCGCGTAAAAATCGACCTCGCCGCCGCGAGATTTAAACTCAAAATAGCACTCGTAAAGCTTTATCAAGTATTCAAATTCCGCATTTAGCCGCGCACTTATTTCGTGCTTTTGCATTACGTCGCGGGCTTCGCGGATCAGCTGCTTGTAGTATGCGCGCTCTATCAGACAGCCCTCCGGAAAGTGGTGCGCGCCCCAGTCTAGCGCGTCTAATAGCATGCAAAAGTACAGCTCTACGGTTCGCGCGTCGCAGCGCTCATGACGGTATGCGCGGCGCAAAAGATCATTCTTATCGAGCCCTCGCAAGCAGCGCGTATAGATCTGATACGCCCAGCGCAGATGCGGCATCTCGCCCGCGTCGCAGCGCTTTTTTAGATACTCGCCGACTAGCTCGCCGAGCTCAAACGGTAGCTCGCCGTTGCCGCGGCTTTTTAGATTTTCAAGCTCGCTTTCGGTTTCGTCTAAAATTTTGCGGCAGAGTTCATTTAGCGCATAGTCCTGCTCCGCCTCGCTAAACTCGCTTTTAAATTTACATACGGCGCCCTTTAGATGCGCGTTTGCCCGCTTTTTTAGCCCCGCATCGTAGAGCCTTAGGTACTCGCAGAGCTCAAATTTTAGCCGTTCGTAGGCGCTCATTCATCTCCTTTAGCCTTGTAAATTTAGTGCGCAGAACCGCGACCTGCTGCCTCGCTAGATACGGCGCGAAGTAGGGTCTTAAGGTATCGGCGTTGTGTGCGCTTGCGACAGGGCGCCGTTTTGTAGCGGCGCAAACACTGCCTCGCGCCCGCACCCTCAGACATAAAGCGCCGAAAGCCCGTAAAATTTATCCTGCAAACCGGTCTGTTGCAATCTAAATTTGGATTTAACCCGCGGCTATAACTTAGACGGCGCGCGTATTTAAATTTGCCATTCTCGCTTATTTTCCGTGCGGAATTTCGGCGTTTAGAAATTTAAAATTTCATCGCCGATCTTTCATGGATTTTAAAATTTCGCAGTAATCACGCCTCTATCTTTTTGCCTGCAAATCGCACGAGAGCCCACGTAACGGCAAATCCTATCGGCAGCGCGATCCAGACGCTAAGCCCTAGCGCTACGGGCAGGTAGCCCGCTAGCACGGCGACCGCGCCGACGGATAGAGCGTAAGGCATCTGCGTCTTTACGTGCTCGATATGATCGCAGCCCGCGCCCATCGACGAAAGGATCGTCGTATCCGAAATCGGCGAGCAGTGATCGCCGAAAATCGCGCCGGTTAGCACGCCCGAGATATTTACGATCATATAGGCGTGAAGCGCATCGCCCGAAAGCCCGTGGGCAAGCCCCACGGCGTTTGCCAAAGGTATGGCAAGCGGCATTAAAATTCCCATCGTGCCGTAGCTCGTGCCCGTCGAAAAGCTAATGAACGAACCCAGCACGAAAATCGCTACCGGCAGCAAGAATTTCGGCGTGTTTTGGCTCAGCATATCGACTAGATAGCGCGACGTGCCGAGCTCCTTGATGACCGAGCTGAGCGACCAGGCAAGCAGCAAGATCACGATCGTAACGATCATCGTCTTCCACCCTTTAATCCACGTAGAGATCGCCTCTCTGACGTTAAAAATTTTGCGGTAAACGCTCATAAATATAGACACGACCGTAGCAAGAAGCGCCGCTTGAAAAAGCGCGACCGACGAGTTTGCGTTGCCGAACGTCGCCTGAAGCGTCGCAAAGCTTAGCGGAGCGGCTTTTGCGGCTGCGAGAGCATCGCCTTCAAGTTTGCTTAGCCCGCTAAAATAAAAGCTCGCAAATGCGCCGCAGATTAGCACTATAAGCGGGATAACGGCGTTTGAAGCTTGCGGTTTGATCCCCTCTTTGGGCTCTAGCGTTTTATCTTCGAGCTCGGCGATGCCGGAGTTTTTGGAGTGAATTTCGCCCGCCGCCGCGCGCTTCTCGGCCGAGAGCATCGGTCCGAAATCTCTACGCATGAACGCCACGTAAACCACGAAAGCGAGCATGAAAAGATTGTAGAAGCGATACGGCATGGTTTGCACGAAGATCGAGAAGGCGTTTACGTTTTGCGCGCCGATCTGATCATATCCCGCTCTTATCAGAGAGACTTCAAGACCTACCCAGGTAGAAATTAGCGCGATGCCCGCAATCGGCGCGGCGGTAGCGTCGATGATAAAGGCGAGCTTTTCGCGGCTGACCTTAAATTTATCGGTGATCGGCCGCATGACGGGGCCTACGAGCAAGGCGTTTGCATAGTCGTCGAAAAATACGAAAAGGCCCATAAACCATGTCGAAATTTGCGCCGAGATGCCCGTTTTAGCGCGCTTACTAATCCAGAGCGCTACGGCTTTCGTGCCGCCCGTCCTGCTAATCAGCGCAACCACACCGCCGATACAAAGTACTTGCAAAAGCACGCCCGCGTTGCCCCTGCTAGCCACCGAGCCTACCACGCGCGAGACCAGATCCGTAAAGGCTCCTACGAGCGCTGAGATCGGATTGTCGCCCACGACGGCGAGCATATAGGTGCCGCTAAAAAGGCCGATGAAAAGCGACAGGATCACCTCTTTGGTGATAAATGCAAGCGCGATCGCCACGACGGGCGGCACCAGCGTCCAGATGCCGAACAGCTCGGCATTATGCTGCCTGGTAGCGTCATCCGCCGCAAATGCGGCGACGGACAAAACCGTCAGTAGTAGAATTTTTCTCATTTTTCCCCCTTTTGGAATTTGATCTTTTAGATAAAAACCCGCTTTGTTGCATCGCCGCCTTCCTTGCGGCTACGGCACACGAGCTTATCGTTTTGCTCTTGAAACTCGTCGAAGCATCGTCATTGCCCTTGCAGTTTCGGCACTGAAGGGGTTTTGCCGCCCGTGCCATCTATATTGGCGCGCGTTGCCGCCTTCTTCGCGGCGTCGATACTTGCGCGGCGCGCCGCGGTTAGGCGGTTTGGCTCGATTTGTACGATATCCTCGGGCGAAATCTTCTTGAGCTCCTTGCGCGATATTCTCAAGCAAATCATATCAATCCCTCGTGCGCGGCGTTTGTGCGCGCTACGTCGTCTCTAAATCGCGCCTCGCCAAAACTTTCTTTAAATTTATACTTGATACCCTTTAAAAGATATTCGCCTAGCTTAAATTCCAGCCGCTTGTTAGCGCCCATTCGCTTCCTTGCCCGCGTAAATTTAGCGCATAAAAACCACGACCTCGCCGCGTTCAAACGCGATCTGTCGCCCCGCCAGGTACAGCTCGAAGTAGGGCTTCAAAAAGTCCTCTTGCGGCCTTTGCGCGTAGTTTGGATACTGCAAGTATGCCGATAGTAGATAGTCGCAGTCGATCGAATAGTACGCCTCGCCGAGCACCCATAGCTTCGCATTGAGCTTAGGCGTATCTATCATCCACTCCGTGATCGCCTCATAGACGGCGCACACAAGCCCATCTTCGTGATGCGCGAGATCAAAGCTCTCCTGCACGCGCGCGGATTTTATTTCGCCAAGCATTTTTAAAAGCTCGTCATTGCCTAGAAACTCGGCAAAAATTTTTAAATTTCGAACGTACGCTAAAGCTAGGCTTTTAAGCGCTTCTTCGTCAAATTTAGCATCTTGCGGCGGGCAAAAATACCCGGGCGCCACGCCTTGATCGAATGCTTCCCGCGTCTGCTGCGCCGTGACTGCGTAGATCGGCATTATGCGCGCTTGTAGCTCAGCGCCGTTTTGCAGCGGCGCAAACACCGCTTCTACGCCCGCACCCTCAGGCATGAAGCACTGAAAAAGCCCGTAAAGCTTATCCTGCAGATTGATCTCTTTGCAATCTAAGCTTAAATCTAGCTCCGCAGCCTCGTCAATGCGGCGCGCGTACTCGAAATTCGTCATTTTCGCCCCTTTAAATTTTGATCGTCAAAGCGTTTGCGTGGAATTTTACCTAAATTTTGCGTATTTGCCGAATTAAAATTTATGCGCGATGAGACTTTTATGGAATTTAAAATTTAGCGGTTCGGTTTGAGCTGATCCTGCGGCAAGGCGGCGGAGAGATTGGCGGCGACGGGTTGTCGCGTGACGGGATGATGAGCAGCGGCAGATGGGTTATCGCGCGGCGGGAGAGCGGCGTCTAACGGCGGCGCCTACGGCACGTGACGACGGGCGGTAGCTGATGATCGCGACCGCAGCGCTTGCAGGCCACTTGCTCGCAGAAGCGGATTTTTAACGCTCAGGCCGTCGCAAAATGGCGGGCGGTGTATTGGATGGCGGCGACCGCGGTATTCGCGGGCCGATTGCTTACAAAAGCGGGTCTTTTGCATTCAGAGCGCGCATGGGCGGCGCAAGGTCGGAGGCATTATTCGATCCGTTGCGTGCGAAATGAAATTTTATCGTTTAAATTCTAAAGCAAGACCTGCGCCTGCGGCGGCAGATTTGCTTGCAGGAATGAAATTTATCGTTTAAATTTAGTAAAAGATAAAATTTCAAATCGCGCGGGAGTTTAATGATTTGATTTTGCTTCGCCGCACAGCGGTCTGCGCGGCTTGCTTTAAATTTTACTTTATCCCCGCAAATGCAGCTTTTGCGTTCGCTAGGTCCTTCTCGTCGGGATGCTTCGCGGCCTCTGCCCAGCGCGCAAGCCGCTCGGGGGTCATAGGATGAGGCGAGTTGCCGCTGGAGGCCATTTTGCGCATCGTCTCAAGCAGCTTAGGATCGATCGCGCCTTGGCAGGAGAACTCCGCTACGATCTCATTGCCGTTCTCTTTGAGGCCCTTTTCGAAAGCATCTAAGCACTTACGCGCATGCTCGCCGCCCGGTTCCGCGCCCAGCGTCATGAAAACGCCTAGCTTTTTGCCCTGAAATTTACGCAAAAATCGCATAAATTTTGCCTCGGCTTCGCCTTTATCGACATAAAAGCCCAATGCGATGAAGTCGTAGTCATTGACCTCGCCTTCAAAGTCGCGGAAATTCAGGCTTTCGCAGCCTAGTTGTTCGGCGATCGCGTCGCCCACCTTTTTCGTGTTGCCCGTTTGCGAGGTGTAAAGCACGATTTTTTTCATACAAAATCCTTTTTCATAATGTTTGCTATCTCTTCGTTGATGTTGTTGCCCCAAAAAATTCCGTCCAAGTTTAAGACCGATTTTCCATCCTTAAGCTCCAAAAGCCCCCGGCTCTCAAATTCCTTGAGTTTCTGCAGCGCTTCGTCATATACGCTCGCGCTTAGGCCGTCTTTTAGCGCGTTTAAATTTACGATCGGATACTGAAAGAGGCTGCAAAGCACGCCGTATGCGGTTTCGCGCTCATTAGTGCGCGAGATCATCTTGTGTCCCGACACGCCGTAAATTTCGAAGCCCGCTACGTGTCCGCCCGCGCCGTTGCCGATAGGAAGGACATCCGTGCCCTTGTGGCTTAGCTTTATGTAGCCATAGTTATCGCGCCCTTTGCGAGTAAGCTTGGTAAGCTCGAGAACCTCAAAATTCCCGCTTCCAAGCAGCGCCTCCGCGAAAGCGTGGTGCAGCTTTTTATCAGTCGGCAGATCGTAGTAGGAGGTGTCGATCTTTTTGGATAATTCCGAGCCATCGAAAAACATCAACGAGTAAAAGCTAGCGCTATCAAGTCCGAGCTCATTTACATAATTAGCATCTGCGATCGCCTCCTCTACGCTTTCGTTCGGGAAGTTGTAGATGATGTCGCAACAGAGCATGCCTTCAAATTTTTCTCTAAGATCCTTTAGTCGCTCGATTGCGCGAGCGGGCTTATGCACGCGGTTTAGAAGCGCGCGCCCCTGTCTGCTGAAGGTCTGCACGCCGATGCTAAAGCGGTTTACGCCGAAGCTCTGCAGGGCGAGCGCTTTTTGCGTATCTAGATTATGCAGCGTAGTCTCTACGCTGATCTCACAGTCGTCTGCGATCTTGAAATTTTTATGCAGCGCGCCCAGAACCTTTTCGAAGTGTGTCTCGCTAAAGACGCTCGGCGTGCCGCCGCCGAAGTAGATGCTTTTGACGCTTTTGGTATCGAAGTAGGGCATCTCGCCGTAGTCTTTGATCTGGCGGACCAGAAATTTAGCGTATTCGTCCAGCTCGTCGCCGAGTTTGGAGCGCATCATCGAACAAAACGAGCAGATATTATCGCAAAACGGCACGTGCAGATAGATCACGCAATCGCTGTCTTTCGCAGGCTGCTCCAGCGCATCGAACAGCTCGTTTTCGCTCGCGGAGACGCTCTCGAAAAGCTTGGAGCGATGGTGGGATTTAATGCGTTCTTTAAACATCTATTTCGTTGCCTCCGCGTAAATTTCATCCACCGTCTCGCCGATCTGCGGGCTGCCCCGTAAGATGAGCGTCGGGGCCTTTAAAATTTTGCCCGATTTTACCGCTTTGGTATTTCTAAGGATCGGATTTGCTTTTAAAAAATCCTCCGTCTCGCCGCCTACGATGACCATAATGTCGGGGTTTTGTTCCAAGATGTATTCGGCGGATACCGCGGGCGTGCTGCCTTCAAGATCGTCTGCGATGTTTTTAGCGCCGAGGCGAGCGAAAATGTCGCCGATGAGGGTTTTGTCGTTGAAAGCCATCGTAGCGTTCGCGCCGAAAAACATAGCCACTTTTTTGCCGCGAAGCGCCGTTTTATTCGCAAAGACGCCGTCCATCTGCGCGCAAATTTTATCTGCCTCGTTCTCTTTTTTTACGATGCGCGCGATAGTTTTTACGTTTTGGCAGATGTCTGCGGTGGAGTTTGCATCCATCGCAAGGCTCTTAAGTCCTAGCTTTTTCAGATCCTCGCTAACGCCTGCGGAGTGAAAGCTCGTAATAACCAGATCAGGCTTGAGCTCGACGATCTTTTCCATATTCGGCTTGACGTAGGTGCCTACGCTAGGCAGTTTTGCGGTTTCAGCCTGCGGGCGGATCTTGCTCATCGAGGTAGCGGCGATCGCAGCGATCTGATCCTGCGCGCCTAAAGCGTAGATGATCTCGACCGCAGCGGGATCAAGTACGACTAGACCTTTGGCGAATACAAAGCTCGCCGCAGTCAAAGCTATAAGAATTTTTTTCATAATTTCTCCTTTTTGGGTAGTATAAACTTTACCCCGTTTTCTTCTACTATTAAGGCTTCAAAGCCGTAAATTTCTTTTATGATCTGCGGCGTAAAAAGCTCGCTCGCACTGTCGCGATACCTCACCGCACCGTCTCTTAGCATCAAAATTTCATCGCAAAACAGCGAGGCTAGATTTAGATCGTGCAGCACGATGACGCTCGTTAAATTTAAAGAGCGCGTCAGGTTTTCGCAGATGCTCATCGCCTCGATGGCGTAGTTCATATTCTAGCGCGCCCGTGGGCTCATCGAGCAGTAAAATTTCAGGCTCGCTGACGAGCACTCTAGCAAGCAGCACGCGCCCGAACTCCCCGCCGCTTAGCTCAAATGCGCTACGCTCTAGGAATTTTTTCACGTCCAAAAGCTCTGCCATTTGCTCCACTTTAGCATGATCGCTCGCATCGTAGCCGCTAAAGGCGCTTTTTAATCGGCAAAATCTGCCCGCAAGCAAAATTTCTTTCACGTTAAGCGGCGCGGCGAGGGCCGTTTTTTGCGGTACGAAGCCGATGAGCGCCGCAAGCTCTTTTAGGCCGTATTCGCTTGCTCTTTTGCCGTTTATTTCGATGATCCCGCTTGCAGGCTTTAAAATTTGCAATATGTTTTTAACAAAGTGCTCTTGCCGCAGCCGTTAGGGCCCAAAATCCCGTAAAATTTACCCCGTTCTAAATTTAGACATACGTCTTGCAGGATCGCCCGCTTGCCGTAGCTGAAATTTAGCTCGCTGACCTTCATGCATGCTTCCTAAACGCAAGGTATAGGAAAAACGGAGCGCCGAAAAACGAAGTCACCACGCCGATCGGGATCTCTACCGGCGAGAGGATGTTTTTGGCTATGACGTCGCAAAACAAAAAAAGCCCGCCCGCAAGCGCGCTAGCGGGGATCAACACGGCGTTGCTAGACGTGCGAAGCGCCATACGCAAGGTATGCGGTATGATGAGCCCCACAAAGCCTATCATCCCCGTAAACGCGACCGAAAAGCCGATGATGAGCGAGGAGACGATGAGCAGGCTCTTTTTAGACTTCTCGACGTTGAGCCCCAGCGACTTCGCCTCCTCATCGCCGTTTAAGATGATATTCAGCTCGTGGCGCTTCGCGTAAAAATACGCCATACAAAACAGCAGCGGCGGCAGCAAAAGCGCGATCTTATACCAATTTGCTCCGCCTAGATAGCCCATCATCCACGCCGTAATCCTAAAGCTATCCTCTCCGATGAGATAGACCGCGAAAGAGGTAAATGCGCCTAAAAACGACGATACGGCGATACCTACGATCAGTAGCGTCGAGATCGAGCGGGTGTGGGCGGCGAGCTTAAAGATCACGATCGACAGCGCGCTTGCGCTTAAAAACGCGAAAATTCCGTAAAAAACGTCGCTAAGCCCCAACAGATAGGCTATAATCGCGCCGAAAGTCGCTGCCGAGGCGATGCCGATGATGTATGGGTCTGCGAGCGGGTTTAAAAACACGCTTTGCACCACCACGCCCGAGCTCGCTAGCAGCGCGCCCACTAAGATGCCCATTACTAGGCGCGGCAGGCGCATTTGCAGCAAGATGAGCTGCTTGGTCTCGTCTATCTCGCCGAAGGTGAAAAAATTTTACTACGTCGCCTAGCGAAATGCTCGCTCCGCCGCCGCTAACGGCGATAAGCAGCAGCACGACGAAAGGAGCGGCGAGCGCTAGGTAAATTTAAAACTCATACTTCGCTCGCGCTTACGGTAGCTTCGACGCAGCGAGTGTTTTTAGCGCCTAAACGATCATCATTCGCATCCTTTAAATTTATGGATTTTTGCAGCTCGCATGGACGCTTTCGCCTGCGAGCTTTTTTGTATCCGCATCGGACGTAAAGCCCGTCTGCGCTTCATCTGAGACAAAATTCCATACCTTCAAAGCAACCCCTCATGTTCATTAAGAAATCAAAATCGTTATCACAAGATTGTATCGATTACTCTCTTAAATCGCGCTAAATTCCATCTCGTTTTGAAATTTAGCGCGGTTAAAAAGCGCCCGAGACGGAGGTGCGCCGACAAAGCGACAAGGCGGAGCGGGACGCGTTTTCGGCGGCTATCGGCGTAAAATTTTATTCGAAACGCATCCGCGCTCGCCGCGCCCGCGAAGGCGTAAATAAGCGCCGAAGAGCGAGCCGCAAAAGCGCGCAAAATTTTAAAAATTTTGATGAATTCTCATCGCGTTGAAATTTTAAATTTTTAAAATTTCGACCTGCGTAAAATTCCAAGTGCGGCTAGCTTTGCGCGTCGTAAAAGACTTTTTGAGCTCGATCGGTTCAGCTTGAAATTATAAAACGCCGATAAAATACGATTTGAAATTTATTTAACGGGCTCGGTTCGAATTAGACCGATTCGGCTCGCGACGCTGCTTTGGCGCAGGGCGCGCTAGGACGGCGGCGCGCTTGCGTTGCTCTGGCATGCGGCGGCGATCTGCGTCGTCTGGGCGCCTTTTTTGCAAAATGCGACCGCGGCTTGCGCAAAATACATTGCGCGATGAGCGCTAGAGGTTGCGCTTTTGCGTGCGGCACGGCGAATGAGAATTTCGCGCATCTTCGTAAAACGTAAGACTTACGCTATCGCGCATTTAGTGCAGGCTGTGAAATTTTATGCAAGATGCGGCGTAAATGCGCGCAGATCGCATAAGAGCGCCGCGCTAAGCGTCTTAAAAGCCTAGGGGCGTCGTACCTCTTCGCGCCTCTTCGCGTCCTCGCGCGAGGGAGCTGAGCGTAAGCGCGCTAAAGCGGGCGCTCGCAGCTGAAGGTTCGTTAGAGCGAGCTTCGTGAAATTTGCAAGGAGTGAGCATGAAATTTTGGCAAAAGATCCTTTGGGCGGCGGTCGCCGTCATAGGGGCGTGGTGTTTCGGCGTACTTGCGCTAAATAAAGGCGAGAGCATCAGCGCCGTCTGGCTCGTAGTAGCTAGCGCGTGCATCTATCTGATCGGATACACCTTCTACGGGCGCTTTATCGCGTATCGCGTCTTTGAGCTAGACGATCGCCGCGCAACTCCTGCGGTGATCCGAAACGACGGACGCGATTACGTCCCTACGAACAAATACGTCCTTTTCGGCCACCATTTCGCCGCTATCGCGGGCGCAGGACCGCTCGTAGGCCCGGTAGTGGCCGCACAGATGGGCTATCTGCCAGGCACCATTTGGCTTTTGGTAGGCGTCGTGCTCGCAGGCGCGGTACATGATTTCATCGTGCTCGTGCTATCTACGCGACGCGGCGGCAAGAGCCTCGGCGAGATGATCAAAGATGAGATGGGCAAGCTCACGGGCGGCATCGCGATGATCGGGATTTTTTTCATCATGCTGATCATCGTGGCGATCTTGGCGATGGTCGTCGTAAAGGCGCTTGCGAACTCGCCGTGGGGGCTTTTTACGATCGCGATGACGATACCGATCGCCGTATTTATGGGAATTTACATGAGGTTCTTGCGCCCGGGCAAGGTCAGCGAGGCATCGATCATCGGCTTTGTTTTGCTTATGCTTTCGCTTTGGGGCGGGCATTACGTGGCGATCGATCCGCACTGGCACGACGTCTTTTCGCTAAAGGGCGAGACGCTCGCGCTTCTTACGATCGGCTATGGCTTTGTAGCGGCGATTTTGCCAGTGTGGCTACTGCTCGCGCCGCGCGATTATCTGAGTACCTTCCTTAAGCTCGGCGTCATCATCGGTATGGCGGTCGCGATAATTTTCGTCGCGCCCGAGCTTAAAATGCCCGCTACGACGAAATTTATCGACGGCACGGGTCCCGTTTTCGCAGGTCCGATATTTCCGTTTTTGTTTATCACTATCGCATGCGGCGCGATCTCGGGCTTTCACGCGCTGATCTCCAGCGGCACGACGCCGAAGATGGTCGAGCGCGAAACCCACACTCTTTTCATCGGCTACGGCTCGATGCTTATGGAGAGCCTCGTGGGCGTAATGGCGCTTGTGGCGGCGTGCATCCTAAGCCCGGGCGAATACTTCGCTATCAACTCGCCAGCCGCAGTACTCGGAAAAGACGCGGTAAGCGCCGCGGCGTACATAAATTCTATCGGATTTAGCATCACGCCCGATCAGATCGGCGCCTTGGCTTCAAACGTCGGCGAAACCACGATGATGAGCCGCACGGGCGGCGCTCCTACCTTTGCAATGGGGCTAACGATGCTGCTGCATCAGATCATCGGCGGCAAGGAGCTGATGGCGTTTTGGTACCATTTCGCGATCTTGTTTGAAGCGCTGTTTATTCTGACCGCGGTCGATGCTGGCACGCGCACGGGGCGCTTTATGGTGCAAGAAATTTTAGGCAACGTCTATAAGCCCTTTTCCGATACCAAAAATTCCCTATACGGCATCATCGCGACGGTGATCTGCGTGGCGGGCTGGGGCTATCTGCTCTACAGCGGCGTTACCGATCCTATGGGCGGAATTTACACGCTGTGGCCGCTTTTCGGTGCGTCCAATCAGATGCTCGCGGGCATCGCGCTGCTGCTTGCGACGGTGGTGCTTTTCAAAATGGGCAAGCAAAAATACGCCTTCGTTACGATCGCTCCTGCGATCTGGGTGCTTATAACCACGCTTTATGCGGCGATCTTGAAGCTGATGCCGGCTAACGGCGAGCGCGTGCACGACGCGGTAAGCCACGTGGCTATCGCGCAAAACACCGCCGCCAAGCTCGCCGGCCTAAGCGATCCCGCCGCGATCGAAAAGGCGCAGGCTATCATCAGAAACAACGTCATCGACGCCGTGCTATGTGCTCTTTTCGTCGTCGTTACGATCATCGTCATCGCCCAAACGATCCGAATGTGCCTTAAAATTTCAAAAGGTGGCGCGAGCGAGGGATATTTCAAGCTGGCAGAAAGCGAGTACGTGGATAGGGGCGTTTATGAAAAAGCTTAAATTTAATCCGCTCGCGGCCCCGAAGGCCGTGGCGAGGTTTTTGGCGCGCGCGGATGCCGCACTTGCGCCGCTCATCGGGCTCGGCGATTACGAGGGCTATCTGAGCCATTTCAGAAGCGCTCATCCGGACGAAACCCCGCTGAGCAGGGCGGAATTTTTCCGCGCGATGCAAGACAGCAAGGCAAAAAACGTCAAGTGCTGATAGCGGCGAAAGGGCGCGGTCGCGCCGTACTCATCGCCGGCCTGCGACGCTTTGCCGTCATGTCGTGGAATTTTGTGTGGAGCTTCACCGAGCTTCGGCGGAATTTTATTAAGGCGCGCTCGCTAAATTTCGTCGCGGGGCCGCTCTGGTTTAAGGCGTGAAATTTTGCCGCGGGTTTGAAATTTTAATTTAGACTAGGGCGCGGATAAAGTGTGCGAACGAGGTTAAATTTAGCACGCCGCGCAAACCGCCTCCGAGAAAATTTGACTAGCGGCATGTGAGATCGTGAAATTTAGCACATCACACTGCGAAATTTGACGCATAAGGTTGCGAAATTTCACCGCCGCCTTATTGTTTAATTACGATTATTTGTCGCCCTTGCAGCTATTTGTATTACCGTTTTGGTAAATTACTTTAAATTTAAGCCTGTATTTCATAAAATAGCGAAATTTTCAATAAGGATCAGATCATGAAAAAAGCGATTTGGATTTTCTTAAGTGCGGCAACCCTGCTTGCTACTGAGGTGAATGTCGTTATCCAAAAGCTACAAAGCGAATGCGAGCAAAATAACACGGAAAGCTGCATTAATCTCGGGGCCTTGTATGAGCGGGGTGAGGAGGGTGTAAAGCAAGATTATAAAAAAGCAAACGAGCTATATTCCAAAGCGTGCAATTTAGGGGATCAGCTCGGCTGCGATGACTACAAACGGCTAAGCGAGCTAGGATATTAAATTTAAATGCGCGCCGAAAATTTGAAATTTTAAATTTAGAATAGGGTGCGGATAAGAGGCGCGAGCGAGGTTAAATTTAGCACGCCGCGCAAACCGCCGCCGAGTGAAATTTAGACTAGCCGCGCGGCGTAAATTTTAAAATGTTTAAATTTTAAGGCGCCGCGCAGCCCGTAAGTCTTTTCTGTGATAGCCAAGCCCGCAGGCTTTAAATTTGAAATTCCAAAATCCGTAAAGCAAGATTTCGCGCCATGTCATTTCGCGGGCGAGATTTATGCCGCAAAATTCGGCGAGCGCAGGGTAAATTTACCCTGCACCGAAAGCGCAGAGTGAATTTAGAATGTATTAAGAGTTTAAAATTTGATTTATTCTATTTTCAAAGGAGTATTTGATCTTCTTATAAAAGAAGCGTCATAAGCATGTCTCAAATTGACGGCTTCGACACTATTTGGATCTGCGGGTTCTTTGTCTTTATATTTTTCTATGATAGCCTTAGCTTCGTCCCAATGCTCTAGGTAGTAATCAACAGTATACGCCATACTTTTTTCCTCTACGACCGTTTTAGCGTTCAAGCAATTCTTATACGAGTTGCTTCCATCTTTAAGGGTATTGAAATCACACTTTGCCAAAACCTCTTTGGCTTCGTCCAGATGTGCGTCGTAATACTCCTTGGTCTTTACCTCGGTATCGTCACCGCAACCAACTAATAAAGCAGCTAACACCCCCCAGAGGAACATCTTAGGATTTTTCATTTCATTCTCCTTGTTTGAAATTTTATCGGATATTTTACTACCCGTTTACTTTAAAAATTTTAAATTGCAGGCGGGCGCGCCGTTTTAACGCGGCTCGTTAAATTTAGCTTTTAAAATTTGTTCGCGCTTTTTGAAATTTTGTTTTAAAATTTTACTTGCGTGACGAAACAAAACGATCGCAGATTACTGCAGCACCTTTTTTAGCGCCAGCGCAAATAGCACGACGTATAGGACGAGCAGCCATTTTTTCTGCGTTTCGCGCCTTGCGCGGTGAGCTTGAGAGGTGCCGAAATACACGCCCAAAAGCCCGCCCACTGCTAGTAGCGCGCCGCGTTCGTAGTCCACGTGGCCGTTGTACGAAAGGCTCAAAAGCGCGCTAAATGAGCCGAAAACGATGAAAAATAGCCCCATGCAGACCGCTCTTTTGATATCGACGCCCAAAAATCCGACCAATACGGGCGTCAGAAATACCGCACCGCCCACGCCCATGCTAAGCGCGATCGCGCCGATAACAAAGCCGATGAAAAATAGCACCGCGCCGTGGGAGTTTGCATTGCCGCCGCTTGCTACGTTCGTGCGAAAGAGCTTGAGAAAGGAGATGGCAAGCGTCAGCAGAAGCCCTATCTCAAGCACGATTTCCGGCGAGTATTTTACGATGAAGCCCGATAGGCTTGCGCCGCACAGCCCGCCGACGCCCACTGCGATGCCGCTATCTAGGCGGAGTTTGCCCGCGCGGTAGTTCAGATACGAGCCGAAGACCGCGACGATGAACATCTGCATCACCGAGATGCCCACGGCGGTCTTGACATCGTATCCTAGAGCCATCATCACGGGCACTACGACCGTGCCGCCGCCGATACCGAAAAAGCCCGATATAAAGCCCACGACGGCGCCGATAAATGGGAGTTCTAACATTTTGATCCTTGAAATTTGAAGCGAAGTTTATAGCTTTAAAATTTAAAGCTTGATAAATTTGCGGAATTTTGGCTTTGGGGGTGGGGGATTTGTGAGATTTCGAGGCGGGGAATTTTGATCGCGGGATTTCAGCTTGAAATTTTATGTGTGGGATTTGTGAAATTTGGAAATTTACGGGATTTTAAAGCTTGAAATTTTGGCTCAAAATTTTATTGTAACGGAACGTAGCCATAATTTCGGCTTAAAATTTTATACGGGGCTAGCCTAGTCCGCATCTGTTTTATCGCGGCTTTGCGGTAGAATTTTGGATTGGAATTCTGCGCCTAGACTGCGGCGGTTTAGCGTAAATTTGAGATAAAATTTTACGTTTAGATCGCGGCGCCGTATCTTTGCCGCGATTAAATTTCGACAGGATTCTATCGCGGCGAAATTTCCGCGCTCCGTATTATAAAAATCGCCGCAAAATCGGTGCAAAGTCACGACAAGATCGCCGTAAAATTTTATGCAGAGCGCGTACAAGCGCAAATAGCGCGAATTTCTTGCAAAAATTTATGACGAAATTTCACCGCCAAAAGCTCGTTTAAGGCCGTCCAAGACCCGCCAAAAGAGTGCAAAAAGGCTAAAAGCCGCCGCCGCAAAATCCTCGCGCCGAAATTCCGCCCGCAAATTTCTCCCGGTAAAATCGCTTTGGATGGGGCGGGATTTGAACTCGCGGCAAATTTTCCAGGCCAAATTTTACGCAAAAATCCGCATTGGACCTGCAAAATTTATCGTAAATTTCTCCGAGCGGATTTTGCTCCTTATGAAATTTCCAGCACGATCTCCTTTTTTAGCCCGATCTGTTTGATCTCGAGCACGGAGGCGCCGCCCAAGCGCAGCGCAAGCACCTCCGCCTCGCTGCAAGCGCCTGCAAGAGCGATTTCGCGCAGCACCTTGCCGCGCCAAGCCTTGGCGTAGTGGCTCAGCACCTTGCCGCCTTTGATGAAACTAAAACTCAGACATTCGCGCTTCATCTCATAAAATTTTTCGTAAAATCCCGCGCGCAGATCCACTACGCACTCATCCGCCAGATACCGATCTAGCGCGGCGGAGAAGCTGTCGCGATAAAATTTCGCCGCGTCTATGCCGCCGAATTTCTCGCCCTGTTTGAGCTTGTAGTTCGGCAGCGCGTCGCCGCCCAGCACGGGGCCGAAAAGGTTTTAAAAAATTATCGTGTTTCGCTCCGCAAACTCCCGCGCCGTAGCGCTTAGCGACGCGTAGCCTAGGGCGCGATACGCGGTGCCCGTGTAGCGCAAAAGCGCCTTCGCGCAGCCTTTTTCAAAGATATTTTCGCGCAGGGCCGCGTCCCATTTTTTCAGCCCGAAAAGCTTGCAAAGCTCCGCCTCGCTTGCTTTATCCACGAAATCCGCGTAAGCGCGCAGCATCTGCAGGCGCTTTTCATAAAGATCTGCAAAGATGAAATTTCGCTCGCAAATGCGCGTGCCGCCGCTCAGCTCGCTTTTCATCTCGCTTGGGGAAAATAAAATCTTCATACGCTCTCCTTAAAATTTGCTCATTTTACTAAAATTTTGCTTGCATTCAAGCCCGCTTAAGCTCGCGCCGCCCGCTAAATTTAGGCTAGAAATCCGGCGCCGCGAGTTGCGGCGAGCAAGAAAATCCTCGCCGAGAAATTTCGCGGCAAATGTCGCAAGCGAGATAAAACTCTCAGCGGGGCGAGATACATCCTGCTTGCGGCAATGCCGCTCCGTAAAACAGCGCCTGGAAGCTAAATCAAAATCGCGGCCGATCCCTGTGCCGAGGAGTCGCATTTTAGCGCTACGGCTCAAGTCGCGAAGTAAAGATAAAAAGCGGCGACGTGTTTTGGGCCGCGCAGGGTAAAATTTTAAAAATCGGCACAGCTCTCGGCAGTTTGGAATTTTACGAGCGGCCGTGCGAAAATAATCCGAGCCCGTATATGTTTTGCTTCCCGACGCGGTACGGCCCCGTCGCGGGCTCAGGCCTCGAGCTAATCGTGCGGATCAAAAAGGATGAAATTTTCGTCGCTTCCATCGCTAGCACTCGCGGTAGAGGCGCAAATGTCGAAGCGAACGCGACGCCGATCCTATCCGCGACGCGCGGCTCAAACGCGAGCTACTAAGCGATGAAAAGGAGCTTGCGGAGCATCGGATGCCGATCGATCTAGCTCGCAACGGCATCGGCAAATTCGTCGCACCCGCTATTGATCTAGCGTGCAACGCCCCCTCGATCGCCGTGCCTGCCTCTGCGGGTATAAAACGCGATGCGCGTCGCGTGCTGCAAAAGCGTGCTGCACATCGCAAGCAATCTGCGGCGGACAAGCTGCGCGGCGCCGACGCGTTTGAGGTGCTTGGCGCGATCTTTCCTGCGAGCATGCTAGCGGTAGCTCAAAGTCCGCGCGCCGTCCAACTGCCGCGGCTTCGCCCGTGCCGTACGCAGGAGAGCTAAAATTTAACGTCGCTGCGATCCAAAGGCCCTTAAATTTAGCCTCCGCTCCGCATTGCGTTACGATGCTAAAATTCGGCTCGTTAAATTCTACCTCACCTCATGCGTCGTTTGCAAATTTAGTAAATTTTATAAAATTTACGTCGCGTATCGATGCGCATCAAATCGCGCAGCTTGCGTGCAGCGCGAAATTTCAATATAATTGCGCAAAATTTTGGCGGGGACAGATGAAAAACGGGCCTATTTTCGGCATTGCGATCACGCTTTTGGGCGGGATTTTATGGGGTTTTAGCGGCGCGTGCGGGCAGTATTTGTTCGAGCACAAGGGGGTGAGCGCCGACTGGCTCGTGCCGTGGCGGCTTTTCGTCTCGGGCGCGATCCTGCTTGCGATAAATTTCATTCGCGCCCCAGCCCTTTGCCTTTCGATTTTCGCGCGCAAAGCTCGCGTCTGTTCGCTCATTTTTTACGCGATTTTCGGACTTTGCGGCGCGCAATACGGATATTTTTACTCGATCGAGCTTAGTAACGCGGCCACTGCGACGGCGATCCAATACACGGCGCCCGCGTTCATTTTGATCTACGTTTGCTTGCAAAAGCGTCGCGCGCCGAAATTTTTTGAAATTTTAGCTCTATTTTTGGCGATGAGCGGCGTATTTTTGCTCGCCACGCACGGCGAGGCAGGCGGGCTGATGATCAGCAAAAAAGCCCTGTTTTTCGCGCTTGCGAGCGCCCTGTGCGTCGTCGTTTACAACGTGAGCGCAAAGGGGCTTTTAAGAATGTATCCCGTCTCGCTGGTACTTGGCTGGGGGATGCTAATAGGCGGCGTGATTTTGGGCGTGGCTCTGGGCGTGTGGAATTTGCGCGGCGCAAGCGATGCGGCGGGCTTTGCGGCATTTTTTTGCATCGTGATCTTCGGTACGATCTTGGCGTTTTGTCTTTATATGAGCGGCGTGAAGATCATAGGCCCTGCGCGTGCTAGCGTCATCGCGGCGATCGAGCCGGTGTCTGCTGCGATGTTTGCTTATCTTTGGTTGCAAACCCCGCTCGTGCTTGCGGACGCCGCGGGGATCGCGCTTATTCTTTCGTGTTTGTTTTTGCTAAGCCGTAGATGAAATTTTAAAATTTAGCCTTTTTGCGTCCTCGCAAGACGTCCCGATTGGAAGCGGCTTTGCGCCGATTTCATTCCCGCTATGTCGCGTCCTTCGTCTTTACGAGCAGGTAGATAAAATAAGAAGCGCCGATAAGCGCGGCCGGTATGGATAGCGGGATTTCGGCCTTAAAATACCGCGCGCCGTAGGCGAGCAGCAACTCGCGCCGCGGGTAAGCTTAGCGGGTAAATTTTATAAAAGACGCGGCAAGATAGGCAAATTTAAGCGCGAATTTTTTATAATGGCGCATTTAAATTTAAGGAATTTTATGCTGCTTTTAAGCCCCGTTTTTTACTACGAAAATATTCGCAAACGATTTAAAAATAGCTATCTGGCCGAGGATGCGACGCAAACGATCATCGGCATCGATTGCGATTATATAAGCGATGAGAGCGACGGGAGCGGTAAAATTTTACCTCAAAAAAGCGGCTCGGAGCAAGGAAATTTCATAGTTCGAAGCTGTGATTTTAGCGGATTAGCTAGCTATTTCGCAACGCGCAAAAATAGCTCTATAGCTCCATTTGCCGGGCTTTTTGGAGTGCTCGGGTATGAGTGTGTGAGCTATTTTGAGCGCATAGATGCGGCGAGCGAGGCGCAGTATCGCTTCCCGAATTTCATCTATGCCGACGCGAGGGCTTATTTGCATTTTGATAAGGCGAGTAAAATTTACACATTTTACGGCGATAGGGCGAGGTATTATGATTTCCTCACGCAAATTCCGCCCGGCTCGGTTAAAAACGAAAGCGGGGCAAAATTTAAGATAATAAGCGATTTGAAGGCTGAAAAATCGCACTTCATAAATATCGTAGCGCGCGCTAAAGAGTATATCAGGGCGGGCGATATATTTCAGGTAGTTTTAAGCGAACAGCTCCAACTCGCCACGGATATGGACAGCTTGAAATTTTATGAAATTTTAAGCAGGGCCAATCCGAGCCCGTATATGTTTCACTTCCCGACCCCTTACGGCGACGTCGTGGGTAGTTCGCCCGAGCTGGTTTTTGAGATCAAAGGGGGCAAGATATTCGTCGCTCCTATTGCTGGGACTAGGGCGCGCGGAGCGGACGCAAACGAAGATGAGCGACTAAAAAGCGAGCTTTTGAGCGACGAAAAGGAGCTGTCCGAGCACAAAATGCTGATCGATCTTGCGCGCAACGACATCGGGCGAGTGGCAAAAACCGGCAGCGTAACCGTAAGAAACGCCCTAAACGTCGTTAAATTTGAGAGCGTGATGCACATCGTCAGCGAAATTTACGGGCTTTGCGGCGAAGACATCGATGCTTTCAGCGCAGCGGCGAGTATATTCCCCGCAGGCACGCTTAGCGGCGCGCCTAAAATTCGTGCGATGCAGATCATCGGCGAGCTCGAGAGCTTCAGACGGAACGCATACGGCGGCGGTATCGGCTTTTTGCACTTTAACGGCGACGCGCAAACGGCGATACTAATAAGAAGCGCGATTTTTATCCCAAAGGGCGCAAATTTTAGGAATGCGGACGAAAATTTAACGAGCAAAACGCAAGAAAAAACGCAGCGAAATTCTGCACGCGAAACAGGCGCAAATCTAGCAGAGCAGGGCAAGGCCGAATTTAACGGCGAATGCTCAAACGTCTTTATCCAAGCGGGCGCCGGTATCGTGTTTGACAGCGTCGCCGAAAGAGAATACGACGAGATCTGCCATAAGCGCGCTAGCGTGCTAAATGTGTTTAAAAAACATTGCGAGGAAATAAATGATACTTTTGATCGATAATTACGATAGCTTCGTCTTTAATATAGAGCAGTATATTAAGGAGATAACGGACGAGGAAATTTTATGCGTGCGCAACGACAAGATCACGCTGGAAGAGATCCGCAGGCTAAATCCGAGCAAAATCGTGCTAAGCCCGGGCCCAAAACACCCGCAAAATAGCGGCATTTGTTTAGAAATTTTGCGAAGCGACATCGCCGCGCCCGTGCTTGGCATCTGCCTCGGACATCAGGCGATCGGACTCGCGAGCGGTGCCAAAATCAAACGCCTGCAAAAGCCCTATCACGGCAAGACCTCGCTCATAAAAGTTAGCCGCAAAGAGCCGCTGTTTACGGGACTGCCGGACGAATTTGAGGTCATGCGCTACCACTCGCTTTACGTGGACGAGCTACCGTCAAATTTAGAATGTACGGCCGTGAACGAAGACGGCGTAGTGATGGCGCTTAGCGTGAGAGACAGGCCGATTTTTGGCATACAGTTTCACCCCGAGAGCTACTTCACGCAGTACGGCAAAAAAATCATCGAAAATTTCATCAACTACGAAGCCGCGCCTGCGGCCGAGGTCGCCAAAGAGCCCAAAATCCGCCCGCTCAAGCCGTTTCTAATCAAACTACGAGAAAACGAACGCCTGGACGATCGCGACTTTGAGCAAATTTGCGAAATCATCGCGAGTAAAGAGTACGAGATCACGCAGCTGGCGGCACTTTTGGTACTGATCAGCGAAAAAAGTCTCTATCCGCAAAGCCTAGCAAGCCTTGTCAAAAATATACTAAAATACTCGCAGACCTACCGCGATCCCTCGCCGATGATCGATCTTTGCGGCACGGGCGGCGACGGCTTTAGGACGATAAATATCTCGACCACCGTCGCGTTTATCCTCGCAAGCCTCGGCGTCAAAGTCGCAAAGCACGGAAACAAAGCCGTTTCTAGCAAATCAGGTAGCTCGGACGTGCTTGAAATTTTGGGCGTTAGCGGCTCAAATTCTCTTCTGCGACAGCGCGAGCTGCTAAACGATAAAAATTTAGCTTTTTTTCACGCGCCGTTTTTCCACCCGTTAGTGGGCGAGGTGCGCGAAGTGCGCCAGCGCCTAGGCATCCGCACGGTTTTTAACGTGCTTGGCCCGCTGCTAAATCCAAATTTAGCGCTCAAAAACCAGCTCGTGGGCGTCTATCATAAGCCTGTTTTGCGCCTGTATGCCGAGACTCTGCAGCTGCTCGGACGCGAGCGCGCGCTGGTCGTTCGCGGCGAGGACGGACTAGACGAGATCAGTCTGTGTGACGAGACGCGCGTCGTGGAGCTGCGAGGCGGCCAGATCAGCGAGTACGGCATCACGCCCGAGCAGTTTGGTTTCAAGCGGGCATTTCACAGCGAGATCGAGGGCGGCACGCCGGAGCAAAACGCCGAAGCTTTAAAGCAAATTTTAAAAGGCGAGCTGGACGGACCGAAATTTGACATCGTCGTGCTAAACGCGATGTTTGCGCTATACTGCGCGGATGTCGCGGCAAGCCCTGCGGAGGCTAAGCCGCTAATTTTAGAGGCGATCAAATCGGGCAAGACGTGGAAATTTTACGAAAACTACGTAGGGGCGAGAGCTTAGATGGCTAGCGGCGAAAAGAGGGAGTTTTTAAGCGAGCAGCTCATCAGCTATCTGGGCAATAAGCGCTCGCTGCTAGCGCCGATCGAGCGGGCGATCTGCGAGATTAAGGCGGAGCTTGGGCAGGGCAAGATCAGCTTCGCAGACGTCTTTAGCGGCAGCGGCATCGTCGCGCGCCTGGCCAAAGCGCACTCAAATCTCGTGATTGCAAACGATCTGGAGGGCTACTCGCGGGCGATAAACTCCTGCTATCTTTCAAATTTTAGCGATGAGCTGTGGCGAGACTTGAGCGAGCTGCACGCTGAAATTTTAAGAAATTTTACGCCGAAGGAGAGCTTTTTTAGCGAGCTGTACGCGCCGAAGGACGATGAGGATATTAAAGCGGGCGAGCGCGCCTTTTACACGCGCCGAAACGCCCTGATTTTGGGCGGGCTTTGCGAGCAGATAAGCAAAATCCCGCAAAAATTTCGCGATTTTTTCACTGCGCCGCTGCTTAGCGAGGCGAGCATTCACTCAAACACGGGCGGCGTTTTTAAGGGCTTTTACAAGGACAAGGCGGGCGTGGGCAAGTTCGGCGGCAGCGGCGAAAACGCGCTAGCTCGCATAATGGGCGAAATTTCCCTGCGCCTGCCGGTACTTTCAAATTTCGCCTGCGAAAGCGCGGTCTTTCAAGAGAATGCCGCGCGCTTCGCAAAGAGTGCGCGCGAGCGCTTTTCGCAGCTTGACGTCGCGTATTTTGATCCGCCATACAATCAGCATCCCTACGGCTCGAACTATTTTATGCTAAATTTGATCACGGATTTTATAAACGAGGGCAAGAGCCCAAACGTCGCCGAGCTTAGCAAAGTCTCTGGGATCCCCGCAGACTGGAACCGCTCGGCGTATAATAAAAAATCAAGCGCTGCGGAGGAATTTTTCGCGCTGCTGGCGGAATTTCCGGCGAAATTTTTAATAATCTCTTTTAATTCCGAGGGCTTTATCTCTAAGGCGGAATTTTTAAAAAACCTCGCACACATCGGCTCCGTGCGCACGATAGAGATCCGCTATCCGACCTACCGCGCGAGCAGAAATTTAAACGCGCGCGAGCTTTACGTGACGGAATTTTTATATGTCGTACAGAAGTAAGATCAAAATTTGCGGCATCAAAAGCGCCGCCGAAGCCCGCGCCGTGCTAGCGTGCAGCTCAGTTTTTTGCGCAAATTTAGAGCGCGCGAATGAGGTCAAAAATTTACCGCAATCGGGCGGCGAAAGCTCAATGAAAACTCCTAATTTTTACGGCGAAAATTCTAGGCGGAATTTTAATTTGGATGCCGAGAATGCTACGCGAAATTTCAATTCTGACGGCCAAAATTTCGCGCAAAATTTTAATCAGGACGGCGAGAATTTCACCTACCGCGCACAAAATTATGCAAATTTTACGTGCGAGCAAAATTGTGATTGTGATAAAAATTTCGACGACGGTTCGCGAAATCTGGGCGACGGCTTGGGTGTGCGGGTGGAGTTTTTGGGCGTGATATTCGTGTCAAGCTCGAAGCGCCGCGTCAGCATAGAGACAGCGCACGAGATCGCGCATATCGCGCATGAAAACGGCGCAAAGTGCGTCGGAGTTTTTGCTTTGAGCTCCAAAAAACACGGCACCACGCCGCACGAGTGCGAAAATTTTGGCGACAAAGCTCGCGGCGATAAAATTTACAAAGATAAAATTTACGCGGGTAATAGCGGAAGCGTAGAATTTTATGAAGCCGCGGAATTCTGCGAAAAGCAGCGCGACGATTTGAACGTAAATTTAAACGCAAACTGTGCCGCGCCCGCCTCGATGGAGGATCTAAATTCTAAAATTTTTGGCGCGGAAGCTATAAACGAAGAGCAAATTTTAAAAATTTGTGAGATTTGCGAGCTGGACTGCGCTCAGATTTACGGACGCATAAGTGCGGATTTCAAAGCGCGCCTCAACGCGGCGGGCATCGAGGCGTGGCAGGTGCTAAGCATCGGCGCCGAAATGCCGCCGCTTGAGGGCTTGAGCTGCGACCGGATATTATTCGACGCCAAAGGAGCGAGCCTGGGCGGTAACGGCGTGAGCTTCGACTGGGATCTGCTGCGACGCGCCGGGCCCAGCCGCAAAGGGCGATACGGCGCAACGAACGATGAAAAAAACCGCGCGAACAGCACGGTTCAAAGCACAGACGACGCAAGAGGCTATCTTGAGCGTAACGCAATCCGCGAGAATTGCGGCGAGAAAAAAATTTACGCGCAGCGTCCCGAAAACAGTAGCGCAAATCCCGCAGAAAGAAGTGATCGCTGCGTCACTAAGGACGATGAAATGACCGGGTGCGTGCACGCCGTCATTCGGCCAAGCGGTACAAAGCTAGCAATGGAAGATGCCGATAATCGGAGCGCAAACGACTATGGGGCGGACGCACTAGATATCGCAGAGGGCAGTAAAACGGGCGGCTCGGGTTTTGCGAAGGATGATAGTGCAGATAAGCGTGGCGATGATCCTCAAAACGGCGCGATCTCTTTTATTCTTGCAGGCGGCATCGGTCCGCAAAATATCCTCAAAGCACTCGCGCTGCACCCTTACGCTATCGATCTAAACAGCCGCGTGGAGGATGCGCGAGGCATTAAAGAGCCACAAAAGATAAGCGAAATTTTGCGAATAATAGAAAGCGCCGACGGCGCGGCAGACTGAACTCACTGCGACCCTGTCGGTATAGCACATACCGCCTTGCCGATACATGCATAGTAGCTCGGATCAGGCGCGGATAAGACAATCGTCCTGCCACAAGTGTCATTTTGCCACGTGCTAACACTTTGGGCGCGCCACGGATATTAGTAGCGTAGCCGCAGCCGTCCACACGGCCGCGACGTTTGCCTTATATCACAGCCGCTATGGCTTTAAATGGTATTCGCTCGCGCGCTGTACCGCAGCTCGCCTCGCTAGTATTAATCCGAAGCATTAGCTGTGCGGAGGCTGAATTTTTTAAATTTTGTTTAAGGCGCACGCTGCATGCGCTGTTTTGCGGGGCCCGTAAATTTTATCGCTTTGCTCCAATGTGCAGGTAGTGTTTTGCGGTGCGACAGAGCATATACGGGCATCCATATTTTGCGAGCTAGGCGTGCTTTGCAGCCAGCATCCTCATATCTCATAGCAGGTTAAAATTTTCTCTGCACCCTCGTCGTAAGCATTATCTACCAGCACTCGACACGTGCGGGTATGCGGTTGCGTATGCTCCTCTTCTTCGCCGCTGCCTTCGGGCGCTAAATTTTGCTCGGCAAATGCGCCCTTTTGCTCCGCTTCGCATTTTGCGCTCGCAGCCTGGCAAGAAGCAGCCGTAACGACGCCTAAAATTCTCGCGCCCTTTTGTTTAAATTTATGCGTCAAAACAGGCTTTGTCGCGAGATATCGGGCGGGCTTATTTTGCTCGAATTTATCCGTCGCTTCGCACCTGGATTTATTCGCCTCGCCCTGAGTAAATCCGCCCGAGCTGCCGTCCTCGAAGCCGCCCGCCTCGCTACGCAGATCAAGAACTCTCAGCTCGTTCGGCTCGTTTATAAAGTGCCCGCGCCAGCCGTCCGGTCCATCCGCCGCAAGCTCGAATCTATCGAAATCAAAGTCCAGCTTCACGCGGAATTTAACGTTAAAATTTGCGTCCGTAAAAACAAGCTCGTTAGCACCCTCTATTTCGCCGTTTTCGCCCGCTTCGCCCACGCGAATGCAATATCTGCCGCTCGCGCGCTGCACCTGCGTCATAGGGCAAGTTTTAGCGATGCTTTTAAGCTCGCAACCGCTCAAATTTAGGCGGTAAATTTGACCCGAGCGCGTAAAAATCAAGAAATTTAGCTCATCCTGCTTAAAAATCGCCGTGCAGCCCTTTAATCGTTTTCGCATGCCCGCCTGCATCTTAAAATCGTAAATAAAAAGCGTGTCATCGGTCGCCGTAATAGCCTTTTTATCGCCGTCCTTGCTACTTAGTGCGATAAAGTTGCCGTATTTTAGCACGCCCTTTTTGTGCTTTGAGATGAGCGCGAGATCCGCGGCGTTAAATTTATAAATCGTGTCAATAAAGCCCAAAACTACGAGCGTGCGGCCGTCATCGTCAAAGGTCGCGGCGCGGGTAAAATCGCGGAAAGGCGCGCCCGCTAGCTGCTTGCCGCTTTCGAGCGAAAATTTTCTAAGCTTCATCTGCTTTTGCTCGTCGTTATCGCCTGCGTAAAATGCGCGATCTCCCTTTATCAGGACGTTTTCGCCGATATCGCGAAGTCTGTTTTGAAGCCTGCTTTGCCATAAAATTTTCATCCGTCGCTCCTTCCGTCTGCGCGTAAGAACACAGCGCGATTTATCGCTTTTAATTTGCGCTAGCGGTTTTATCAGTGTGCACGCTAATCCTTGCTGTTGCTTAAATTTACGCTATTTGCGCGGCGCTCGGTACCGATCAAATCGGCATTTGGGCCGTGCTTTGCGGGCAAATTTATCCGCACAGCGTTTGGACCGGGCTAGAAATTTAGCTGCGCGCCGTTTGAGCGAAACCGCAAAATTAGCCTCGCAAATTTAGATTATTTTTTCGGTTTATTTTCTTTGATATAGTCCACGGCGATACGCTGGCAGGCGATTTTATCGTTCTTTTCGAGGCATAAAGTCTCCAGCTCCTCGCGGCTGAAATTTTTGTAATCTTTGATCGTCTTTTTGCCGCCGTCGCCCATCACGAAGTATATGAGAGCCGCTAAAATCGCCATCGCTGCGATTAATTTAAGCATAATTGCCTCCTAAATTTTATAAATTTTGTACCGAGCAAGCGAATTTAGCGCGTATCTGTTTAAAACAAGCGGTCAAATTCCGCGCCGCGCTGATTTTGCGGACAGCGAATTTTAAAATTTAAAGCAAATTAATCTGTTTTGGAAAATATCTATCTAGCGTCTGAACTACCTGCTTTAGCCATACCTTTCGCTCAGCTTCGTCGCTATCCGCGACCACTCTAAACATCAGCCGCTCAAAGGTATTTATGCCGCAAAATCAAAAATGCAGCTTTGCTCACGCAAGCTCCTAATGAACGCGTTTAGACTTTTTTATAAGGATGCGCTGGAATGGTGCAGATTCCTTGCATCTCACTCCCACTCTATCGTTGCGGGCGGCTTGCTCGAAATGTCGTAAACGACGCGGTTGATGCCGGGCACTTCGTTTATGATGCGGCGCGAGATGTTTTCTAAAAGCTCATACGGCAGGTGCGAAAAGCTCGCCGTCATACCGTCGCTAGCGTCCACCACGCGCACGCACACGGCGTTTTCATAGGTGCGGTTATCGCCCATGACGCCCACGGAGTGCACGTTTAGTAGCACGCAAAACGCCTGCCACGTCTTATCGTACCAGCCGCTCGATTTGAGCTCGTCGCGCAGTATCACGTCCGCACCGCGCAAAAGCTCCAAACTCTCGCTATTTACCTCGCCCATTATGCGTATCGCAAGCCCCGGCCCCGGGAAGGGGTGACGAAAGACCAAATCCCTGCTAAGCCCAAGCTCAAGCCCGAGCCTGCGCACTTCGTCTTTAAAAATTTCACGCAGCGGCTCGATTAGTTCAAATTTCATATCCTTAGGCAGCCCGCCTACGTTGTGATGGCTTTTGATCGTCTTGCTCGAGCCTGCGACGGAGCTTTCGATGATATCGGTATAAAGCGTGCCCTGGGCGAGAAATTTCACGTTTTCGTATTTTGCCGCCTCTTTATTGAAGACTTCGATGAACGTAGCGCCGATGATCTTGCGCTTTTTCTCGGGATCGCGCACCCCTTTCAGCTTGCTTAGAAACAGCTTGCTAGCATCGATCACGTCTAAATTTACGCCGAGTTTGGTTTTAAAGGTATTTTCGACCTGCTCGCGCTCGCCGCGGCGAAGAAGTCCGTTGTCGACGAAGACGACGATCAAATTTTGTTTGACGCAGTGTGCCAAAAGCGCCGCTACGACGGAGCTATCTACGCCGCCGCTTACCGCGCAAAGTACCTTCGCGCTGCCTACGCGCTCTTTGATCTTGATCATCTGCTCTTTGGCGAAGCTGCCCATGTTCCAAGTG
Organism: uncultured Campylobacter sp.; assembly: GCA_963545665.1. GTDB lineage: Bacteria > Campylobacterota > Campylobacteria > Campylobacterales > Campylobacteraceae > Campylobacter_B. The sequence goes on from CAUUKU010000004.1 coordinate 33,250, forward strand.
CTGCTCAGCCCGCAGATCTCTTTGGCGAAATTTTTTAAAATTCTATCTCCGAAGCGACTGTGGCAGACCTCGGGGTGAAACTGTAGCGCGTAAATTTTACGGATCTCGTCGCCGAATACGCACCACTCGCTCTCATCCGAGCTAGCTAGCACGTCAAAGCCGCCGGGAAGGCTCTCGACCTTATCCGAGTGGCTCATCCACACGGTCGAGTTATCCCCCACGCCGTCGAAAAGCCTACTGGCACGAAGCAGCTTCAAAGAGGCTTTGCCGTACTCTTTTTTGCTTGCGGGTACGACGCTGGCGCCGAATTTATGCGCGATGAGCTGCATGCCGTAGCAGATGCCTAAAATCGGAATTCCGAGCTCAAAAATTTTATCGTCGCAAAAGTAGGCATCCTTTGCATAAACACTCGCCGGTCCGCCGCTTAAAATGAGACCCTTCGGGCTTTTTGCCTTTATCTGCTCGATGGACGCGTCATATGCGATTAGCTCGGTGTAAACGCCTTGTTCGCGCAAGCGGCGCGCGATGAGTTGGGTGTATTGGGAGCCGAAGTCCAGCACTAAGATGTCTGCTGTTTGCATGAAATTCCTTTATAAAAATTTTTGAAAGTATAACAAAGCAAAGCTAAAAACGACCTATTCGTCGCGTAAAATTCTAACGTCGCTTTTCGCGTCGTTCGTTTTATTGCCGTCCGCGGCGGATGCCTCTGCGTTCGCGGTTTGCTCATCTGCGCCCGAGTAAAAAGGCGGCGCTTTGTATCCGCAGCCGCTAAGTAAAACTAAGATAAAAAATGCTAAAATACGCTTATGAAAAGCACCAAAGATATAATTTCGCATATCAGAAAAGATCCTTTATTCGCCTCTATGAGCGATAGGATCGAGTTTATGCGGCTTTTGCCGATCAATTGGCGCCGCATAATCGCGTTTATCTACGTCCGAGAGGGCGATTTGATGATAGCTCTGAAGCATCCGCTGGGGCTGCAAGAACTAAAACGCGATAGTAATATAAAATTCATAAAAGAGTTATTAAGCTTGTTCGTGCGAAGCTATCCCGCATGCGAATTTAGCGCGGTAAAAGAGATAAAATTTTTCGTCGCGGATAAATTTGCAAAGCGTCTGCGTAAGGCAAACGGCGCGTTAAATTTATCAAATTTCGCCGCGCCTATCGCGGCACGAAGCCCCGAGAGGTCGCAGGGTAAATTTAAAAACGCCGTGAAAGATCCGCAAATTTATAAAATTTTTGAAGAGATAAGAGGGCTGATCCTTGCTAATAGAGGAGATTAAGAGTCTGCCTGCCGCACCCGGCGTGTATCAATATTTCGACGCTGCGGGCAAGCTGCTGTACGTCGGCAAGGCAAAAATTTTAAAAAATCGCGTCAAAAGCTACTTTTCTTTCACGCCCGCTCTCGCGCCGAGCCCTCGCCTAAGCGCACGCATCGCAAAGATGATAAGCGAGGCTGTGCATTTAGAATACATCGTCACTCCTAGCGAGAGCGACGCGCTGATACTGGAAAATTCCTTCATCAAGCAGCTTAAGCCTAAATACAACATCCTGCTGCGCGACGATAAGACCTATCCATATATCTACGTAAATTTAGACGACGACTTTCCGCGCTTTGAGATTACGCGAAAGATCGTAAAGGGCAGAAACATCAGATATTTCGGTCCCTATTTTCACGGTGCGAAGGAAATTTTACAGACGCTTTACATGCAGTTTCCGCTCGTGCAGAAGAAAAATTGTGTCAAGGGCAAAAAGGCCTGTTTGTTCCACCAGATCGGGCGCTGCGCCGCTCCGTGCGAGGATAAAATTTCAAAGCAGGATTATGCTCGTATCGTGCAGAGCGCGCTTGCAGCTCTGAAAAATCCGCAAAAGATGGTGCCGCAGCTTGGGGAGCGGATGGTGCGGCTCGCGCAGAGCGAAAATTTTGAAGAAGCCGCGCAGATCCGCGATAAGATCGAAATTTTGCGGCAGATGAACGTAAAGGTAGAGGTCGATCTGGCAAAGCTCGATGATTTCGAGGTCTTTGCGATTGCCGCACGCGACGGGCTCGTCTGCGCCGTGCATTTTAGCATACGCGAGGGTAAAATTTCAGCCTCAAGCTCGCATATAATTAACTGCAAAGCCCCAAGCGCCGATGATATCGCAAACGCCTACAAGCAGATGATCTTAAGCGCCTTTCCGGCCGCAGCTCCCGTGGCGTGCGCTAAAATTTACGTCTGCGACGAGTTTGACGATGCGGATCTAGTGTGCGAGATTTTATCCAAGCGGCACGAAAGAGCGTTTAAAATTTACGCGCCGAAAATCGGCGAGAAGCGTAAAATTTGCGAGATCGCATATCAAAACTGCGAGATCAATATCAAAAAGCATCTAAAAACGCATGATTACGCGTTTTTGCAGGAGCTGAAGGATTATTTTGATCTTACGAATTTGCCCGTAAATATCGAAGTTTTCGACAATTCGCATATGTTCGGCGCCGCGGCCGTGGGGGCTATGATAAGCTTTCAAGACGGCGAGTTTAATAAGCAAAACTATCGCCACAAGCACCTTAGCTCAAATAATGACTACGATCAGATGCGCGAGTACCTAACTAGCCGCGCGCTGAAATTTGACGAGCTTGCAGCGCCCGATCTGTGGCTCATCGACGGCGGAACGGCTTTATTAAACTTGGCGGAGGAAATAATCTGCAGCGTCGGAGCAAACGTCGATATAATCGCTATCTCTAAAGAAAAAATCGACGCTAAAGCTCACCGCGCAAAGGGAGCTGCGAAAGATAAAATTTGCACGAAAGGCGGGATTTTTTCGTTGCCTACGGATGATAAAAAGTTGCAGTTTTTTCAGCGTCTGCGCGATGAGGCGCACCGCTTTGCGATCTCGTTTCACCAAAAGAGCAAACGCAAACTCGATCTACAAAGCTCAAAGCTGCTAAGCTTGGGCGTTAGCAAGGGAAGCCTGAAGAAGCTTTTGGACTTTTACGGCGATTTTGAGAGCATTTATGCAGCGAGCTTCGAGGAGATCCGCTCTCTTACGAACGTCAATACCGCGGAAAAAATTTCAAACCAACGTTAATAAAAAACAAACTCAAAAAGCTATATTTAAAGATTTGTTTAGTAAAATCACCGAATAACTTTGCAGTACGGCGAAAATCGTCTCTAACGCATGCGGTAGAAGCGCTTTGCCCTACGAAATTTAATAAATTTTGACGTCGCGTAGATCGCGTTTTTAAGGATTTTGTATGAACTTAAATACTACAAGTGCCCTCAGACTCGTTAGCGGCATCCCGCTACTTCTGATCTTTGTCTTTGCTTCTTATTTCTTGTATATTTCCTTGCAAGATTACGCCAGGGTGGGAATCTTGCAGCAGCAGATCGCCAAAAATAGTAATCTTGCGACGCTGATCGAGCAGGTCGATAAAGAGCGCTATTTTACGGCCGCATTTTTCGGTAGCGAGGGCAACCCGGGCTGGGGTAGCGTGCTCGCCGGCAGGCGCAAAAAAACTGACGAAGCGATCGCGGCATATAGAAATAACAAAGTAGAAAGCGGCAATGTCGTAACCAAAACGCTATTTGACTTTTTCGCTTCGGGCACCGGAAACGACGAACTAAACGTAGCCGAAGCCGAGATAGAAAATTTATTAAATCAACTACCGCAGGTAAGAAAAGAGGTCGACGCTCAGTCTAAGAGCTTCGGCGAGCTTTTTAGTTCATATTTTCAAAAGCTAGACAATAACGTAGGAACGGTCCAGAGGGTCTTGCGAGAAGGTTTGATCAACCCGGACATTACGGTTTGGACGATCTCGCTACTTAATACCTACGAGGCGATGGACGCTACGGCTTTAGAGCGCGATTATATCATCGAATACATCATCGGAAGCAAGCCTATGCCGCCTGCGCAGCTAAAGACGTGGGCAAATTTTAACCTCGCTAGCTCCCTGCCTAATTATTATTTCTTGCCTGAATCTACGGCAAGAGCTGCGATTTTGGAAATTTTAAACAATCCCGAGTCGCAAAACACGCTAAGAGAGGCCACGAAAGCCTCCGCGCTTTTACAGCAAGAAGCCGACGAGGGGCATTATAGCGTTCCGTTTAATGAGTGGTTTACGCTAACTACGCAAAAATACCAGATGCTAAGCGATATTTCTAAAAAGATCAGTGAGGAGCTTGCCGTGCATGCGGATAGCTATCTGGCGGGCAGACTTCGAAACCTCTTTATCGCGCTTGGAATTTGGGGCTTAGCCATCGTGCTAGTTATATTCACGCTAGGTATCGTAAGGCGCCTAAGACAAAACGTTACCGATCTAGGAAATGTGCTTGGTCGTATCGGCGATCTTACCGATCAGCACGAGCATATCGACGTTAGGACGAGCGACGGCGTCAATAAAGCCTACTCGCTTATCGAGGATGCGCTTGATCTGATCGCGTATCAAAAGGGCGCTGCAGAGGATGCCAACAAGGCAAAATCGATCTTTTTGGCGAATATGTCGCACGAGATCAGGACGCCGCTTAACGGCATCATCGGCTTTACTGAGCTGCTTAAAAATACCGATTTGGACGAAGAGAAGCGCGACTATGTTGATACCATCGAAAAATCATCAGAAAACCTTCTAACGATCATTAATAACATCTTAGACGTTTCGAAAATCGAAAGCAATAAGGTCGAACTTGAGGATATTTTATTCAATCCTATTCAAGACTTTGAAAGCGCGGTTGAAATTTACGTCGCAAAGGCCGCCGAAAAGAATATCGACATCCTGCTCTACATCGATCCTACGCTCGTGCACCACCTATATGGCGACATTACGAAGATCAAAGAGGTTCTTATCAACCTCATGTCTAACGCGGTTAAATTTACGCCTGAGCACGGCAATATCATGGTCGAAATTTTAAGAGAGCCTAGCAAGTCTCCAAACGAAGCGATCGTGACCTTCAGCGTAGAAGACACCGGCATCGGAATTTCGGAAGATAAGCTCGCTAACGTATTTAACGCCTTCTCTCAGGCCGATTCTACGATCACTCGCAAATACGGCGGAACGGGCCTTGGACTTACGATTTCGTCCAAATACGTCGCGATGATGGGCGGCAAGCTTCAGGTCAAATCGACCGTCGGCAAGGGCACGAGATTTTACTTCACGCTCGCTTTCAAAGAGACGCAAAAATCAGATGCCGATAGTATGTTCGAGGGCGTTAAGGGGCTAAATTTTGCGCTTCTAGCCGATAGCGCCGATGCTATGTATAACGACATCGTCAAAAACTATATCGGCAAGCTGGGCGGTAAAATTTCGATATTCAATACGAGCGCGCAGTTGCGTTCGGCGCAGAATAACGACAAATACGACGCTTTGATAACGAGATTTAGAAACTATGGCGAGGTCAGCGACATCTCGACCGTGCCTACGATACTTACTTTAAAGCCGAAAGAGCTTCAAAGCATCAGTATCTCAAATCCTAGAATTTTCACGCTCACCGAGCCTTTCAACCTAACTAAATTTACAAAAACGCTAGATAAAATTTCAAAATCCGGTATAGCTCTAAACAGATCGGAGCCTGCCGCGCCTACGCACGAAATCAAGCTAGATATGGAGATAGAGGAGCCGCTGCAGGATAAAAAAGTTGTCCCTGACGAGCTAATAATGGAGGAGCCGGTAGCGGAAGAAAGACCTATCATCACTCCTACCGTCGAGCCTAGACACTTTATGTCTTCTGCGGACGAGCTGCGCGCGATTTTGCAAAACAGAAAGCGCGTCCACGATGCGGAAGCTCACCTGGCGGTAGAGGACGAGCCGCAAGCCCCTAGCGCCGCCCATGTAAAAAAAGAGGAACCTAAGCCTACTGCAGATAGAGCGGATGCTGGAAATTTAGACGATATGAAGATCGAAATCCCTGTCGCAGAGGAGCCTGAGATCGAGATCGATATTCCAAAAGTCGAGGTTCCGGAAGTTGAAATTCCAAAGGTCGAAATCCCTACGCCGCAAACCCCTAAGATCGATCTGGACGAGACTATATCTATAGACGTTTCGGACGATTTGATAAAGCCGCAGACTTCTGCATCCGAGCCTAAGGCATCGGGTAAGGAGCACGGTATCGATCTGGATCTCTCCGACATCAAGATCGATCTGCCTAAAGCCGAGGCCGAGCCGCTAGAAGATAATAACGAAATCAAACCTATCGAGATCGAAATTTCAAAAGCAGAAATTTCAAAACCGGAGCTAGAAATCGATGACATCAAAATCGATCTGCCTGAAATCAAGATAGAAAAATCTAGCGTCAAGGCCGAAGAGGCGGCTGAGCAAATAGAAATTCCAAAGGCCGAGATGCCTACGGCTAAGCCTGAAGAGCTTGAAATTTCCGTCATTACGGAGCCGAAGATCGAACCTATCGCGCCGGTAGTAGAGCCGAAGATCGAACCCGCCGTATCATCGGAAGAGCCGGCGGTCAAGCTCGCTGCGGCGCAAGAGCCTATGGCGCCTACGATGGAAGCTAGCTCGCCTGAGACAAAATTCGAAGCGGAGCCTGCAGTATCTACGGAGAAGCCGGACGTGCAGGCGGCGGAGACCGCAGCAAAACCTGTAGAACCGCTAGTAGAGCCTGTCGCTCCTGCGGAAGAGGCTCCGAAGATAGTGTCTGAGATCGAGCCTGTGAGCGTCAAAGTAGAGCCGGTCGTCATACCGCAGCCCGAAGAAGAGGTTATGGTCGAGGTTCCGGTCACCGTCTATGAGGATGTACAGCAGGAAGAGACCATCATGGTCGAGGAAGAGGTAGAGGTCGAAGAGGAAGTCGAAGTACCGGTACCTAGAAATCCTGCCGACGATAACGTGCCGCTAGTAAATCGCAAATACGGCGCGAAAATTCTTATTGCCGAGGATAACGAGATCAACCAAAAGCTTATGAAGCATACGCTAAATAGCTTCGATATGAATCTAACCATAGTCGAAAACGGACTTTTGGCGCTAGAGGCTAGAAAGGCGAATAACGACTACGATCTTATATTTATGGACATTTCGATGCCGGTAATGGACGGTATAGAATCAACCAAGCAGATCAAGCAGTATGAGAGCGAAAACAATCTCCGCCATATCCCGATCGTGGCGGTAACCGCCAATGCGCTAAAGGGCGATAGGGAGAAATTTATGGCAGCAGGGCTTGATGAGTACTGCACCAAGCCGATCAAAAAAGATATCTTAGCTCAGATGCTAGATAGCTTCGTGGGCGATAAGCGCTCCGATGCGGCACCGGCAGGCGGCACTACGAAGCAGATCGTTAAAAAGATAGTCAAAAAGCAGGTTCCAAAAACTGTGATCAAAACCGTCAAAGTACCAAAGACCGTAATGAAGATGGTGCCTAAAAAGAGCCTCGCTGCGGAGGACGGCGCAAAGACGCAAAAGCTCAATACGCCTACGAAGGACATCTTGGTGTGTAAAGCAAACATTATGGAGAGCAAAATTTTTGCAAGCATACTAAAGCATCAGTATAAGGACGTAGAGATCGCGGGCAATTTCGATCAGCTCCTCTCTATGGCGGGAAACGGTAGCTATAAGCTGATTTTGATCGATAAAAAGTTATCGAATTTAAATTTTGCCGCGCTAGAAAGCTTGAGCCAAAAAGCGCCTGCTACCAAGATGGTGTTGTTTTCTAACGATAACGACGAGAACCCGATATTTAGCGAAGTCGCTACTTATAATATCACCAAGTCGGGCCTTGAGAAGCTCGCACAAAAATACATACAAGGATGAGGTTTTAAATGAAAGAATTAAAAGTTTTGGCCGTCGACGACGATCCTATCAATCTAAAGCTACTCGAGGTCATGCTGAAAAAATACGGCAAATTCCAAACTATCCTTAGCGCAAAAAACGGCCTAGACGCCCTTGCGGTGCTTGAGGTTCAGCCCGTGGATCTAGTGCTGCTAGATATAGTGATGCCCGTGATGAACGGGTTGGAGTTTTTAGACAACCTTCACGCTAGAGAAAACATATCTCACATCCCGGTCATCGTCCTTACCACCGACGAGACCGCCAAACGCGAGGCGCTAAATAAAGGCGCCTACGACTTTATGACGAAGCCTATCAACGACAAAGACCTTCACAAAAAACTAGACGACGTTATGAATATTATCGGCGATTAAATCGCCGATTTTGTCCTCGTAGCTCAGCAGGATAGAGCGCAAAATTCCTAATTTTGAGGCCACAGGTTCGAATCCTGTCGGGGACACCATGCCTTTTGCAGCATTTTGCTTTCAAATTTGAACTTCTGTATCTCATATAAAATTTCACGATATAAATTTAATCGTAATCCGCCAAGCCCTGAAGCGTAAAATTTAAAATTTGCTATCTTGCGCCGTGCGTTTTTTGCGCCTGCGTATCCGATAAATTTTAAAATAGCATAGCAAAAGACGCCGTCAAAAAAGCGAAATTTAACGCGAAATTTTATATAATCTTGCGATTTAATGCTAGGAGACAGGATGAATAAAAAGGCGTATTTCGGGAGTTTCGGCGGACAGTTCGTTCCCGAAACGGCGATGTTTGCGCTTGAGGAGCTTGAAGAGGCGTACAACACCATAGCGCAGACGAAGGAATTTAAAGATGAGCTCGAGTACTTGCTGCGCGAATACGCGGGGCGTCCGACGCCGCTATATCACGCTGCGCGCCTTAGCGAGCACTACGGGCATGAAATTTATCTAAAGCGCGAGGATCTTAACCACACGGGCGCCCATAAAATCAACAACGCCCTAGCGCAGGCGCTACTAGCTAAAAAGATGGGTAAAAAAAAGATCATCGCAGAAACCGGCGCAGGTCAGCACGGCGTGGCGACGGCTACGGCAGCGGCGCTATTCGGGCTTGAGTGCGACGTGTATATGGGCGAGACCGACGCCGCGCGCCAGCAGCTCAACGCCTTTAGGATGCAGCTTTTAGGCGCAAATTTGATCAAAATCGGCACCGGTTTAAAAACGCTCAAAGAGGCGACCACCGCGGCGATTCAAGCATGGGTCAACGAGATCGAGAGCGTATTTTACGTCATCGGCTCGGCGGTCGGACCGCATCCGTATCCGAAGATGGTTAGAGATTTTCAAAGCGTCATCGGCACCGAGACCAGATCGCAGCTCGCAAGCAAGGGGATCAAGGCCGATTACGTCCTAGCCTGCGTGGGCGGCGGAAGTAATGCGATAGGAATTTTTAGCGCGTTCGTGGACGACCCGTCAGTGCAACTCATCGGCGTCGAAGCGGGCGGCTTGGGCGCACAAACCCCTTATCACGCAGCGACCATTACTAACGGGCGCGCGGGCATCATCCACGGCATGAAAACGATCGTATTGCAGGATAAATTCGGTATGATCGAGCCTGTTCACAGCATCTCGGCGGGGCTTGATTATCCGGGCGTGGGCCCGGAGCACGCGCATCTGCACGAGATAAGTCGCGCAAAATACGAAGCCGTAACCGACGATGAGTGCATCGCGGCGCTTAAACTGCTCTGTAGGCTCGAAGGCATCATCCCTGCGATCGAAAGCGCGCATGCGCTGGCGTATTTGCAAAAGCTCTGTCCGCAGCTAAAAGGCAGAAAAACTATCGTCGTAAACGTAAGCGGCAGGGGCGATAAGGATATGGATACCGTGATGAATTACAAAAAAGGAACGATTTATGGATAAGATCAAGGCGGCCTTTGAGCGCAAAGCAAACATCGGCTACATCGTGGCGGGCTATCCGAGCCCCGCGCACACGAAGGAGTTTTTGTCGAATTTAGACGAAAGCGCGATCGATCTGCTTGAGATCGGCATCCCATATTCCGATCCGCTCGCGGACGGCCCTGAAATTTTTAAGGCGAGCTTTTCCGCGGTGCAAAACGGCGTAAACGCGGACACGGTATTTGAAATTTTAAAAGAGGTGCAGACGCACAAACCGCTCGTGTTTTTGGTCTATTACAACGTGATCTTTGCCTGCGGCGTGCGCGAGTTTGTATCCGAGGCGGCGCGCTACGGCATCAGCGGGCTAATAATCCCAGATCTGCCGTATGAGGAAAACGAAGAAATTTTCGCGCTTTGCGAGGAGTTCGGTATCGCGCTCATCCCGCTTATTAGCGTTACGAGCGAGCACCGCGCCGCGCGAGTTTTGAGCCGCGCGCGAGGCTTCATCTACGGCGTGGGCGCTATCGGCGTGACCGGAAGCAAGCAAACGCCGATCTCGCGCCTTAAAAATATGGTCGCCGATCTTAAAAAGATGAGCGATCTTCCCGTAGCGATCGGCTTTGGCATCCGCAACTCTAGCGACGTTCGCGCCGCGAAAGAATATGCAGACGGCGCTATCATCGGCACTGCGATCGTAAATTTATGCGCGAACTACGGCGGGCGCGAGCTGCAAAGCAAGATCGCCGAACTTTTTAATTAATGGAAAGAGCATGAAAAAGATATTTTTAATTTTAATCGCAAATTTCTGCCTCGGCGCGAGCCTGATGCAGTATGATCTTTTTAACCACGACGACAGCGTCGACATCGCCTTGGCGTTTGACTCCGCATACAAGCCCGACATCGTGCGCCGCGTCGACGGGCAGTCGATGAGCCTTATTTTAAAGGGGCTCGGCGGCGATGAGAAATTTAACGAAATGCGCACCAACCAAAAGGTGCTAAAGGGCTTTACGATCACGCCTAAGGGCAAGGACGTCGAGGTTAATTTCCCCACGGGAGCCGATCTGTCGGTCGATGCTCTCGCTCAAGACGGCAATTTAAAGCTCGTTTTGCGCGTAAAAAACCCCGCTTTCGATCAGAGTAAAATGAGCGTCAAAAGCGATGCTAGCGAAGCGGCGAGCGGTAAAGGCAACAGCCTGGGCCGGATCATGCCGATACTCGTCGCGATCCTTTTCATCGTCGCGGCGATCGTCTTCGTACGTAGAATTTTAATGCGCAGACCGAAAAAAAGTATTGACGAGACGTGGCGGGTCTTCGAGGATGAAGACGCGGCGTCCGATCTAGGCGGAGCAGGCGTGCTTTCAAGCTCGGAGAGCTCGGACGATGCGGGCCTTTTGGGCGGTTCGGGTAAGAGCCGCGCGGGTTCTTGCGACGACGCGGAGCCTTTGCAGAGCGCGCACGATGATTTTTACGACGAAATTTTACGCGCCGAGCAGCTGGAGGATGAAAGCTCTAAATTTAAAGAGGGCTCAGGGAGCAAAAATTTTAAAGAAAACTCGCAGAAAACGGGCTTTGAGAGTGGGGCTTTAAATTCTGCGGAGGCGAATTCCGAGTTTGCGGATGAAATTTCACGCAGCTTGCACGAGAGCGATAAAATTTCACCGTCGAAAAACACAGCGGGCGATGCGAGCTTTGTTTTATCGGGTGCCGAAAAAGTGCGATCCGCAGACGAGGCAAAAGATGAAGCGGGCGCCAAGGAGCCCGAAATTTCGGCGTTTAAAAGGGTGCTGCAAGATGAAATTTTAACCGCCGACGCTCTGGCGCCTAACGACGTGAGAGTGGAGTTCGTAAAAAGTATCGATGAGCGAAACACCGCCGTGGTGCTAAGCTTCGGCGGCAAAAAACATCTCGTCGTGCTAAAAAGCTCAAACGTCATCGAATGAAGCCGCGCGACGAGCGCTCGCTTGGTGCGTTAAAAACGGGCGGCTTGATCGTCGTTTGAAGGCGGCGTTATCGCCCGCCCGCTCCCGCAAAAAGCGATGATCCGCCTAAGAGAAACTCTCCGAAGATACGGTGTATCGATGCGAGCGCGGCTAACGGGGCTTTATTTTCGGCGTGAGCTTTTGCGGTTTATTTTGCTACGCAAGCTTCGTCTGCTCGGCAAAACGATATGAAATTTAACCGCTAAATTTTAAAAACGGAGGAGCTATGCGTAAAATTTTATCTGCGCTAGCCGCATTTTTCGTCTTATGTCTTTGCTTGGCAGCAGTTGAAAATAGCTCGAATGAAAAACGCGCAGGCGAAGTAAAATCCGCGATAGACTACCGTGAAGAGATGCGTCGCTTCGTCATCGCTATCTCGCAATACGGCAAAAAATTTGATAAAAATTTTATCGTCATCCCGCAAAACGGGCTTGAGCTCATTACCAAAGACGGCTCTGCTAGCGGCGAGCTGCAGCAGGGCTACCTACGCGAGGTCTCGGCCGTGGGCGCCGAGTCGCTGTTTTACGGCTACTCGGGCGACGACGAGCCCACCCCCGCCGACGCAAGCGAATACATGCTTAAGCTCTGCCGCCTCTACGCGCAAAACGGCGTGCGGGTGCTCGTTACCGATTATTGTTCCGCTGTGAGTAACGTGGGTACCTCGTACCGGCGCAATCAAGAAAACGGTTTTCTTTCTTTTGCTGCGGGTAAACGCAATCTGACCGCTATTCCGAACTATCCAAACATTCCGCACAACGCAAACGGCAAAGATATAAAAACGGTTGCAGACGCCGAAAATTTTTTGTATCTGATCAATAGCGAAAAATTTTCTACAAAACGGCAGTTCATCGATGCGCTCAAAAATACGGATTACGATATCATAATAATGGATCTGTTTCATTTCGAACAAGCCTACGCCGCGGCCGAAATACGGGAGCTTAAAACAAAGCGCAACGGCGGAAAGCGGCTTGTGATCTGCTATATGAGCATAGGGGAGGCAGAGGATTACCGGTATTATTGGAATGGCGCCTGGAAAACGGGGAAGCCCACCTGGTTAGCGGAGGAAAATCCGCACTGGAAAGGAAATTACGTCGTTAAATATTGGGATGCGGATTGGCAAAAAATCATTACGGGAAATGACGGCTCATATCAAAAAAAGATCTTGGACGCGGGCTTTGACGGCGTTTATCTTGACATAATCGATGCGTTTGAATACTTTGAAAAACAGGCGGATAGGTAGTTAAAATTTACTCGCACCGCCTTTGATCGCGTATCTATACTCTCGCTCTATCTTGTCCGCAAAGCCGAAAGCGGAGAGCTCGGTGGAGTTTGTATCGCACTTGGGCCCGCTGCATGATAAATTTTATTCGCATTTAAACAGATTGCGCGGCAGAATTTCATATCGTGTTTAGGCGAGCCGTGCGGTGAAATTTCATGCCGCATTTGAGATTGCTGCTTGCCGGGCCAGGTAATCGTCGCGTAAATATACATCGCCGCAAATTGCTGCAAATTTGATCGCGTAGATTTGAGATAAAATTTTATGCAGTAGCCGCCGTATATAAGACGGGGCGGTGCGAAGCGCTACGATAGCTGCGATCGTAGTCGTGTCGCCTAAAATTTTCAAATTTCATCGCTTTGCCTTCAGACTGGTTATCGCTGCTTGCTGCGCGTCGCAAGCGAGGGCGGGCGCAGGAAGGAGCTTCGAAATTTTATCTTGCGTCGCTGCAAAGTCTATCTCGCTTTTAGACGGACGCGAATGTATTTTAGGCAAAGCATCCGTGCTTTTTAAATTCCAACCAAACCTCGCAGCGCTAAAATTTAATCCTTGGCGCGGGCCTCATTTATCGCTTCTCTTAGGCTTTTTAGCAGCTCGTCCGCGGCTTTCGTTTTATCGCGCGCGCCGCGATTTTTGCCGTTTGAGGCGCCCGCTTCGGCGCCCTTTACGCAGTCTTGCACGAAATACCACCAAAAATACCCGCCCACGTAGTTTTGCACATAACGCGGCATCGTATAATACCGCCCCATCATCGCCTGTTTGCTCGCCTGCGTAGCGTCCGACGCGGTATTTCCGCACTCGCCGATACCGAGCTTCGAAGCGGGAAAGGCGCTTTGCAGATCGGTAAAGATTTCGCTCCAATCGGGCGCAAAGCCCTCGTTATCGTCCTCATAGTAGCTTACGAAAAGATAATCCAGCCCATCTTTCATATCTTGCGGCACGAATTTTTGCAGCCACTTGAGCATCTCTATTTTCTGTGCTCCGCTCGGCGTATAATACGCTGTAAGCGCCGTCTTGGCGCCCTCTTTGTGGATGAACTCGAATGCCGCGATCATCTTAGCGGCGATGAAATTAGCATCACCGCCGAGCCACCCCTCGCCGTTTATTTCGTTACCGATCTCCCAGATCGCGACGTAGGGCGCGAGCGCGGCGAAGGCGTCCGCGAATCTCTTTTCGTAGCTTTTCACGCTTTTGTACGAGCTCATCTCGTAGGAGTCCACGGGGCAGGCCATCACGTACGAAACCTCGCTAAGCCGCCTAAAAAGAGGCTCGTACTCGCGCGCGCTAATTTCTTTTGACATCACGACGCGCACTGTGGGCTTTGCGGGCAGGGCTTGCAGGGCGCGCACGATGCTCTGCAGCTTCGCGCCCGAGGCGTCTTGCGCGTCCTCGTACCAGCCGTCGTCTATCGTAACGCCCCAGATGAAGTCAGATTTAAAATTTTGTTTTGAAATTTTATTTGGATTTTCGCCGTAAAGTACGCCGCAAAACAGCGCCCCGCAAAACAGCGCGTAGAGTATGCGTCTAAAACCGACCACGATCTGCTCCTTGATTTGAAATGCTTTAAATTTATCTTTTGCGATTGATCGTCTTGGCATGAATTTGCGCGGCTAATTCATCGCTTGCGCCGCCTTTGCGTTATCCGTCGTTCATGATTTGCGTCTTGCCGCGCGGTCCGTAGACGAAGTAGGAGCGGTAAAAGCTATTTACGATAAACATCGCGTAGGCATTAAGGGCGAGTGCGGCGAGGTTGATTAGGACCGTCAGAGAAACGGAAAATCGCGCTAAAAAGCCGCTAGCAAGAGCTGCAAGTACGACCGCGACGAAACAGTATGAAAACAGTGCGACGCCGCTAGCATCGGTAAGCTCTTGATAAAATCTAAAGAAAAACAAAAATGACGCGAGAAATCCGAGCGCAAGCAAAATGTGAGCGATGATACCGCCAGCTAAAAATATGAACGACAAAACGCCCGCGAATATCGCCGCAAAGGCGATTATGGCGTTGAGAAAGAGGCTTTTGCTCGCGCAAAGCCCCGCGGCATTGTACACGCTAAAGATAAAAAGCACGAGCGCCGCGGTGCTTAACAGCACGCCCAAGCCGCCGTAGGTGCCCATCGCAAGCAGTGCCAGTTCGGCGAGGGCTTTGAGCGCGCAGGCTGCGATGAAGGTGTATTTAACGAGCGCGACCTCCTTTTCTTGCGGGTCGGCGGGTTGTTGCTGCTGTTGCTTGGTGTGGAGGTAGTCGTTTAAATCCATATTCCTGTCTCTTATACACATCTCCGAGCCCACGAGACCGATCAGTATC
>CAUUKU010000005.1:0-47139 GCA_963545665.1 uncultured Campylobacter sp.
TACACTCGACTAGTCGTCGGCAGCGTCAGATGTGTATAAGAGACAGTTTGCAAACAAAGGAGGGCTTGTCGTGCTATCCAACAGACGGCGTCTCATTTGAAATTTACTGTTTTTAAGGATAAATTTCGCGCGAGATTTACGGCTTTTGCAGGTGCGCGGGCGCGGGCGTTTCCTAAAAATGCGGCGTAAAATTTCATCGCGACTGCCAGCTTGCTTTAGGTGCGGCGCGTAAATTTTATCGCGATCGCCCTGTAAGCAAGCCGAGGCAGGCGATAAAATTTTAAAATTTTCACAAATCAGCTCCTGCGCGCAAGCCCTGCCGGCCGTACCTTAAGCGCTGAAATTTGGAATTTTACGCGGCGTTTCATCAACCGTTCGCGCCGCGAAAATTGGAATTTTAAAACGTGAGCTAAATTCGCGTCGTTATGCTAGAAAATTTTAAATCGCAAATTAAAATTTACATTATCGCGTTAGAATGGCTAGGTTGCGAAGCGAGGTCTGCCCGCTACGTTAAATTTCAGCCCGGGTTGAAATCCATGTAGCCGCATGAAATTTACGACTAATTTCGCCTAGCGAGCCCGAAGTTGCGCCGTCGCGTTAAAATTCGAGCCAAAATTTTACGGCGCAAAGCTTATCCGTTAATTTTAGCCGTATTTTGCGTGCGAGCTTCAGACGCGCGTAGGTTTAAAGAGCGGGTCTTGAGCGAAAGAGGGGGAAGCACGGCGCGCGAATTTAACGCGCTCGCTGTTTCCGATGAAAACGATGAGACCCTGCCGTTTGAAGCAAAATGCGTGCGAGGTTGCGCCGCGCGGTGTAGTCGCGCTAAGAAGCGAGCTTCAAACGTAGCATGATAAAGCGCGCCGCTTGCTGCGACAAAAGCGCGAAAAGCACGGCTTGCGGCGTACAGTTTCGGCGTGCCGCCGCAGTATTTCTTTAGCAAAAACGGGAGCCGCAAAGCGGTAAATCGCGCGGCAGCGAAATGTGCGCAAATTTTGAAATTTTAAATCACGCGCCGTTTGCTCGCTTGGCTTTGCGTTTTGTCGTGCCGACATGGGCTGTGCGCGTGCACATGGCCGCACGGATGCGGAGCGCTCGCAATCCAGCCAAGCGCGGGGGCGGTTCGTGCCGCGTGCTTGCCGAGCTATCGCATTAGTCGCAGCCCGGCAGTCCGCGACGGCCGCTGAAATTTTATATTCGAAAGATATTTATGACGTTTTTTTCGCCCGAATTTGTCCTTTCCTTTTTAGCGTTTCTAATCGCGTATTGGGCGTTTCGGGGCTCTGTTTTAATACAAAAAATTTTAATCCTTCTGGCAAGCTACGGCTTTATGTGCTCCATAAATCCGCACTTTGCGCTACTGCTCGCGATCTACAGCGTGTTTGTATACTTCGCGGGAGCGTGCATCGGGTACGCAAACCGCGTAGCCGTAAAGACCGGCCCGCCTGCAAAGCACTCCTCGCGCAAGAAGCTTTCGCGCAAAGCTGCGGCGAAGCAGGCGCGCAAAGCCAAGCAAGCGCAGCAGATCGCCGCGCCAACCGCAAAGGCACTCGTAGTTATGCTTGCGGCGGTCGCGGCAAGCCTATTTTTCCTAGCGTTTTTTAAATACTACGAGTTTATAAGGGAAGCCTTCAATGCCTTTTTGGGCGCGCTGGGCATCGATGCCGTCGATAGCGTGGCGTTTCCGCTCGGGATTTCATACTACGTTTTTATGTCGATCACCTATCTCGTGTCGGTTTATAGGCGTGAGTGCGGCGAGCAGGGCTTTTTGAACTTGGCGTGCTTTTTAGCGTTTTTCCCTAGCGTCGTGATGGGCCCTATCGGGCGCGCAAGCGCGGCAAAGAGGATCGAGCCCGTGCTACCGCAGTTTGACGCGCCCAAACGCTTCGGCAATGCGGATGAAATTTACGTGCTCATCATCTTTTCGCTCATTAAGCTGCTAATCGTAAGCTCCTATCTGGGCTCCTACGTAAGCGGCCTGTTTTCGGGCGTTTACGGCGACGCTCCGGAGTCCTCTGCCGTGCAAATTTTAATCGCCGTTTTGCTCTACGGCGCGGTGCTCTATACGAATTTCAGCGGCTTTATCGATATGGCTCGGGCGCTCGGGCTTGCGATGGGCTTTAACTTGCCGCAAAATTTCAATATGCCCTACGTCGCTAGGAGTTTGGGCGAGTTTTGGGACCGCTGGCACATCAGCCTATCAACCTTCATACGCGACTACATCTACATTCCGCTCGGCGGCTCGCGCAGGGGTTTTGCGCGCACCTGCCTAAATTTAATCATCGCGTTTGCGCTTTCGGGCATCTGGCATGGCGTGGGGTTAAATTTTTTGATCTGGGGTCTTCTGCACGGCGTTGGGATCGTGTTTTTAAAGTGGCGAGCGGGGCTCGGCGCAAGGCCGCTAAATCCTCATCTGGCGCTGTTTTGCACCTACGCCTACGTTAGCTTCGCGTGGATATTTTTTGCCAACTCCTCTTTTAGCGACGCTATGGCGATTTTTAGCGGCTTTGCGCGCGCGCAGGCATTTCATAGCATAGGCGAGCCGGCGGTGCTCGCAGCGATTATCGCGGGCATTTTCGTCTATCCTAAAACAGCGGGGTTGCAGGGCTGGCTGATAAAATTTTTCTCGGGCGTCTCCTTTCTGCCGAAGGCGGTGATGCTGGGCGCGATTTTCACGCTCATTTTCGCGCTGATGCCGAGCGGGATTCCAAATTTCATCTACGCGGGATTTTAGATGGTTAAATTTATTTCGACGATATTTTTTGCACTGATTTTTGCGGCGTTTTTTATGCAAAATTCCTTGATCTACTATTTGGAGCAGAGATTTCACGACGATTTCGGCTTGGAAGAGGCGCTGCGCGGCAGCTCGTTTGCCAAAGGCGGCGAAATTTACGAAGCTCTTAGCGAGCGAGCGCAGGGTTTTATAGATCGCGCGCAGAAGCTCGCCTCGCGGCAGGACTTAGAAGAAAGCGAACGCGACGTCGAAATTTCGCGCAAAGCTCAGCCTGAAATTTCCAGCGCGCAAGATCTGCAAGAGGAGAAAAATTTTAAATCGCAAAATTCCGCGCCGCAAAGCTCTGTTTCTAGCTCTGCGGCAACGGCTTCCGCGCAAAGCCTGGGGCGCGAGGCTACTATTCAAAATTCTGCGCGCGCGCAGCAGCCGTTGCAAAGCTCTGCCGCAAATCACGCTTCAAATTCCGAGCCGCAGATTACGAAATCACAAGTCGCGGAGCCGCAAAATTTAGAGCCTCAAAGCTCCGCTTCAAAAAATTTAGGGGCGGAAAATTTCGCTTCTGACAACGCAGAGCCGCAAAATGTGGAGTCAAAAAATCCCGCGCCTGATAAGATCGCCTCGCTAAAGCCGCAGTTGCGGGAGTTTCAGGCGCTGGCAGCGCAGACGCAAACGGGCGCGGATCTAAATTTAAGCGGCTCAAGCTCTGTAGCCAGCGATCTCTCCGCGCGCGCTTCGTCGTCTGATGATCTAAATTTAAGCGGCGGGGGCTCGGCAGAGCAAAACTCCTCTGCGCCGAGTCTTGCGCAAAGGATGCAGCCGTGCGGCAGCGGCGCGGTTTGCGAGCTAAATTCCACGGCGCAAAATTTCGCTTCTCAGATAGGGGCAAACGCGCCGCAGGGTGCTAAAATTTTACTTACCGCAGACGGCAAGATCCGCCTAAATCAGGGCGACGGCGTGCTTTTTATCGGCGATAGCCTGATGCAATACGTGGGGATGAACGCTAAGAAATTTTTCCCGAGGCGAAGCCTAAAAGTGATCGATCTTAGCAAGCAATCGACGGGGCTTGCGAGTAAAAAATCTTTCGATTGGCAAAAGACGCTCGATACCGCGCTTAGCGAAAACGGCGGCGTTAAGCTCGTAGTCGTGCTGCTGGGCGCCAACGACGTCTGGGAATACCGCGCAGGCGGCAAGACCTACGGCATCAAAACGCCGCGCTGGCGGGAGTTTTACGCCTCAAGGGTGCGTGAGATCTACGATACGGCGCACTCGCACGGCGCGGGGGTGTTTTGGATCGCGATGCCGTGCATGCAAAAGGCCGATTTTGAGGAGAAAATAGAAATTTTAAATAAAATTTACGCGGGCGCCAGCGAGGAATTCGGCGGGTATTTCATGCAGACGAGCCCTTTCGTGTGCGAAAACGGCAAGTTCAAAACCTACCTAAAAAGAGGCTCCTCTCTCGTGCGCGTGCGCCAAGACGACGGCATTCACATGAGCAAAGAGGGCTGCGAGAGCGTCGCAAAAGAAATTTTATCAAGGATAGAAGTTGAGTAAGCTTATTACGATTTTGATGGCCGTCTTGCTGTGCGGATGTACAGCGCGCGGCGATGCTGCGGGCGGCGCGCCGTACGCGGGGTATGGGGTGAAATTTTTCGGCGATTCGCATCTGGGTAGCGACGCGCTGATAGATGCTTTTAGACGGAATTTCTTTGTGCAAAACAGCGTCGGCTTCGTGCCTGCGATGATGCCGAGGTACCATGCGAACGAAAACGTGAGCTTTAAGCAAAAGGGCTTTGAAGTGATCTCATCTCGCACCGAGCAGGATCCGGACTTCCCGCTTTGCGGCGTGATCGCGACGGCGAAAAACGGCGCGAGCGTTCAGATTGAGCTAAAGCAGCTTAGCGGTGATTTTGAAGTTGAAATTCTGCACAAAGACGAGGGCGGCGGCGAAATTTTTAAGGTGCGCGACGCAAGCGGCAAGAGCCTTTATATCTCGCAAGAAAAAGAAGGCGCGTGGGAGTATTCGAGATTTAGGCTAAGCTTCCCGATCACGATTACAGCGCTTAGAGACGGCGCGAAGCTGGGCGGGTATAAAATTTACCGCAAAAATGCGCGCTTTGCCGATTCGTGCGCGAGCAACGGAGCGTTTAGCAACATCTACGAAAAGTGGGGCACGGGCGCGTTCAACAGGGATTTTGCGAAGCTAAAATACAATCTCGTAATCATCGCCTACGGCACCAACGACGCGATGGATCCGCGCTTTGACGAGCAAAAATTTTATCAGAGCATCCGCGGGCTTATCCGCAGCGTCCGCTCCGCAAGCCCCGGCGCGAAAATCCTGCTCGTAGCGCCGCCGCACAGTCCGAAGGTGCCAAGCGCTTCCAGGGCAAGCGCCGTGCTAGCCAAGCTCGCGCGCGATGAGGGGGCGATGTTTTACGACGTCGCGGGGCTGATGAACGAGGACGGCGGCTGGAGCGGCTGGCGCAGCATGGGGCTCGTGCGCCCCGACGAAATCCACTTGCAAAAAGCGGGCTACGAGCGGATCGGCGCGGCTTTGGCAGGACAGCTGCGCAGCAAGCTCTAAATTTAATCTTTAAATTTACGCGTCCTGTTGCGAATTTTACACAGCGCGCCTCTAAATTTACGCAATGCGCCGTGAAATTTACGAAGTCCGTTGTGGAAAATTGCACAATCCGCTACGAAATTTACGCGGCTTACTGTGAAATTTGCCGCTAAATTTAAAATTTGGCGGCAGCAAGCGAGGTTGCGTTTGCTTGGATTTCGCCGCTTGGATCCGTGCCGTAAAATTTAAAGACCTAAAGCCGCGGCTTTAAATTTACGCGGCGACAGGCTTGACGCCCGCGCTTTAAAATTTCGTCGCCTAAATTTACGCTTCTAATTTTGAGTGCTTATATTATAATTTAAGGGATTTTGGCTACAATAAGACACTTTTTTAGAAAGGAATAAAGATGAAGGTCGTAATTACGTATTGTAATTCTTGATCTTATAGACCGCAAGCTCTCCGTGTGAGAGATGAAATAACGAGCGTCTATAAGGATGCGGTTGTCGAGTTGGTCCCTGGAGGCAGCGGAGACTTTCTAGTAGAGGTTGACGGCAAAGAGCTGTTTTTCAACAAAAATTTCGATAAGGCGCGCTTTCCGAACGAGGGCGAAATTTTAAAGCTGATCGAAGAGGTGGCTTAGCTTTAAGCCGGGGCGGATCGCAAGCTCTGCCCCTTTGGCCTTTGATCTAAATTTTATCGTTATGCGGCGCGGTCTTACGCGCCGAATTTCATCGTCACGCCTGCGTATTTTTATTGCATTATTACTGCGCACGCTTTATTGTCGCTGCGCTCATCGTGTCTGTAGATACTGCCGCGATGCTTGAAATTTATGCCGCCGCTTTTGAAATTTAAAATCCTCGCTCGTGTCGTCGCCTCGAGCCTAGACGTAAAATTTTACCGGATTCAGATTTGAAATTTTACCGAAGCCGGACTTTAAATTTTTTCAGGATCGCGTTTTTAAATTTCAAACACGCGCTCCTAGCTTATCGGGCCTCGTCTTTGAAATTTAACTCTTTGCGACCGTGCTTTTTAAGCAGGCTGTTTATGCGCCTCTCAAAAATCGCCCATCGCGCCTCGCCGCCGTATTCGGCAAATAATTTTAGCGCGCTGCGCGTTAAAGCTTCATCCTCGCCTTTTATCAGCAGATACTCAAAAAGCTGATCGATCACGAATAATCCGCCCCGCTTAAGCATCATCTCTATCAAAACACGCTCGGTTTTGATCCGATCAAAAAATTCTACCGCCGCTTTTAGCTCGCCCGCCAAGAGCGCTTCAAGCTCCGTTACGTCCGTGTTTTCGGCTATCTCGTAAAAGGCTGCTTCGCAGCGGGTGAGGGATGAAATTCTATCTCTGAAGTGGCATTCGTATTCTTTGGGCTTTGCGAGCGTCTCTCTGCCCTGCGCGGCGTCGATGGCGGGAGCGTAGATGCCGCAGTTGATGTAAAATCTCGTTTTATCCGCGGTGTTGCCGCTGCTTTTTTGAAAATTTAATACGTAAATAAGCGCGCCCGCGTTTTTGTAAAAGCTTAGCCCGCTTTTGCTAAAGCCGCTCTCTTTTAGCAGCGGCTTTATTCGGGCGATCAGCTCGTCAAATTTCTCTTTCACAAGCTGCGCCAAAAATTTATTTATTCGCGCGCTCGATATACTCGCCGCGGACGGTATCTACGCGGATGACCTCGCCTTCGAGCACGTGAAACGGGATCTGTACCACGGCGCCGGTCTCAAGCGTGGCGGGCTTTTTATTGCTGCCCTGCGTATCGCCGCGGAAATTCGGCGCGGTCTCTACGATCTTAAGCTCCACCACCTGCGGAACTTCGACGCCAATTGCCTTGCCGTTGTAAAACATAATATCCACCATCATGCCGTCAAGCATCCATTTTTTCGCCTCGCCCACGTCCTCGTCGCTGATCGCGATCTGCTCGTAGCTCGCCGTATCCATAAACTGACACGCTTCGCCGTCGTCGTAAAGATACTGCATCTGCTTGTCCTCGAGGTTTGGCGCCTCGCATTTATCGCCGGCGTGGAAGGTCTTTTCAAGCACCTTGCCGTCGATGAAAGATTTGATCTTAGCGCGCACGAATGCCGCGCCCTTGCCCGGTTTTACGTGCTGATACTCTACGATTTTATACGGAATGCCGTCGATTTCGATCTTCAAACCCTTTTTTAAATCACCCATTGAATAAGCCATAAATTTCTCCTTAAATTGATAGGGCGCGATTATAACAAATTTTATTTTAAATTGATATAATTGGCGAAATTTTAGGGGGGAGGGAAGCTATGAAAAAAATCATCTACGTTTTGGCTGCGTGTGCGGCTTTTGTGCTTGGCGCGAATGCGAACGAAGCGGAGTTTGTAAAAAACCTAAAGCAAAGTCTAAATGATAAAAACGCTCAGCTCATCTCGATCGACAAACTAAACTCGCTAAACGGGCTAAATTTACTAATCGTCCGCTCGGGCGATAAAAAAGAGGCGTTTTTAGCTAGCGACGACGGCAAAAGTCTAGTGGCAGTGACCGAGGAGCCTAAGCTTGCGGACGCGGCGGACGCGGCGCTGTTTAAGATGAGAACTCAAATTTTAAAGGACGCCAGGGATGCCGCCGCGCTTGAGTTGCTAAAGAGCATAGATCCCGCGAGATTTGCCTATATCGAGTCGTTTGATAAAAACAATCCCTATATGACCTACATCGTGGGCGATCCGGAGTGCCCGTATTGCGTCGAGGAGATGAAAAGGATCACGAAACACCTTCGCAACAGCAACGTAAAATTGATCTTTGCGCCGGTGCACGGCAAGAGCGCGTTTATCAAATCGGCACTGATTTTAAAGCAGCTAAAGGCTCTCTCTCCGCGCGATCAAAAAGGCGCGATCGACGTGATCGAGAAATACTATAACAAGGACGTGCAGGTAAGCGATGCGGACGTCTCAAAAGCCGAGCTTGGCGCCGTGTATGCGGACACTAAGACGCTCTTTTCCAAAGGCGTGATCAAATCAGTCCCATACGTGATCAAAGTGAAAAAATAGTCTAAATTTACGGAATTTAGGGCGCGAGGTTTGTGTGCGAGCAGCGCGAGTTTGCTCACGGTAGTGCAAGTCGCGCGCAGCACAGCCGCCCGCGCAAGCCGAAATTTCACAAAATTCTGCCGCCTTAAAATTTCAAGCGGCGGAATTTCAATTTTTAAAATTAAGCCCTTAAGGCTTTGTAATGGAATTTGAAAATATAAGATTTTGCTATCTAAGCTTAATAACGCCGCCGTTTTCATTTAGAATTTTTGTGACTTCGGGCAATTTATATGTTTCCATGCATAATTCATCATTTTGGCTTGTGCCTTTTCGTATCTCCAAACTAGCGTTTTTACCCGTATCGATTGTGGTTATAGTAAAGCAGCTGACATAGCTCGTCGTGCCTAAGCTAATCAAGTTCGGAGATATCTGCTCGACCGTCACGCTTGTTATCTTGTCTGGATTTTCGTCGAATCTACCTTGCGAGACGTAAAAATCAATATAGTCTTTTATCACGATTTGCAATTTTTTAGATAATGCCTCGCAGACCTCTTCTTTACTCATTCTGGGGGCTTTAGTGAAAAATTCTATCTCCTTTCTTAAAAGCCTACATTTTGGGCTAACTGCATCGCCTCTACATTCCTCCAGTAGATAAATTAGCCTATTTTTGGGTCTTGTAGAGTTTATCGGCAAATTTGTGGTAGCTAAAGACAGAAAGCATTCCACGTCGAATTCCGTATTTCGCACCTCTTTGCGCTCGCACATAGCTTTGTGTTTTTCATCTTGCGCTTTTAACTCTTGCCTTGATGCTGCTTGCATTACGCTATTATAATAGATTTTAAAATACGCCATCGCGGCTCGTTCGCAGTTGTCGTAAATCTCTGCTGATTCTTTGGATAGATCGGCTAGGGCGCACGCCTCGGAGACGCTTTTTGCTTTATCCGGATTGGCGGCATAAAAATCCTCCGTTTGAATATCCTCTATTTCTCTCCTATCGCATCCTGCTAAGCTTAAGCTCAAAAGCACGCCTAACGATACTGCCAAGACCCTATTTTTCATGATAATTCCCTTATAATCATTTATTTTACGTCCGTATTCAAAGCAAAATTTTAAAATCCTCGAGCGAAAAGAGTAAAATTTTATCGCTTTTTAGGTTTTGCAGCTCGCCGCTAAAGCCGCTTTTAGAAAACAGCGCGAGCAGATCGGGCGCGAGACGTGCTTTTTCGCATTTGAGCATTAGCTCGTTTAGCACGTTTTTTGAAATTTTTCGCTCCTTGTATTTGCACTCGCCCGCGACGCAAAAGCTCTCAAATTTCGCGTAGATATCGATCTCGACCTCTTTGTTCCAGAAGCTTGAAATTTGCGAAATCTCTAAATTTAGATACTTCGCGAGCAGCTCCTTGCTTAAAATTTCAAACCCGAGCCCCGCGTAGGCGTTGAAATCCGCTTTGATTAGGCTTAGCACGCGTCCTATTTCGCCGCGTCGCAGCGCGGGTAGGTTCGGCTCGATAAATCTAAACCAGAACCTTGCAAAGTTGCTGCTAAAATGGACCTTGTCGGTGATATGGTAGCGGCGCAGCGCGCGCGGGAGGCGGTCATTTTTGCGCTCTTTTTGCGCCCTTTGCTCGCTTGATTTTTCGGTGATTAAAAACTTCGCGTTTATGAGATCTGCGGTGATTTTTTGTGCCGTAAACCGCGGTAAGATTTTTGAAATTCCTATTTTTTTGCGGTCGCTTCTAGCAAATTTCATCAGCGCCTTTTTGATCTGTTCTTCGTGCTCGCCGCCAAATTTAAAACGCTCGCCGAGATGTTCAAAGCAGAGTAAAATTTCATTTTCGATCGCTTCGAAAACGTCCGCGTAGCCGCTTATACAGCCTATCTCGTCAAATACGAAATGAAACTGCAAAATCGCGTCGATACCAGCATCGCCTAAATTTCGCGCAGTGTCTTTTAACTCGTAAATTTCGCCCTCCTTGCGGGCGTAATTTTAGCGAGTTTGGATATAATTTGCAAAAATTTTGGAGCCGCGCTTTGGATTTTGAAACGATCAAAGAAAACATCATCTTAAAAGAGGGGGTCAAATACTTCGATTTTGCCGCCTCGGGCCTTGCGTATCGCCCTATAGAAGCGGAGATCGAGCGCGTGCTTGCAACGTACGCCAACGTCCACTCCGCAGGCGGAGCCAACGCCGAGATCACGAGCGATTACTACGAAAATGCAAGAGCGAAAATCAAGGAGCTTCTGGGCTGCGAGGAGCGCTACTACCTGATCTCATGCGGATTTGGCGCGACTGCGGCGATAAAGAAGCTCTGGGAAATTCTAGGCATCTACCTGCCGCCCGTGACGCGAGATAGGCTCGGCTTGCGGCGCGAGAGCCTAAAAGATCTGCCGCTTTTTATCATCTCGCCTTTTGAGCATCACTCCGTGGAGATCAGCCTAAGGCAGGGGCTTTGCGAGGTCGTGCGCGTGCCGCCGGATCCAAGCGGGCTGATGGATTTTGCACGGCTGAGCGAAATTTTATCCGCAAACAAAGGGCGCGAAATTTACGGCGTACTTACCGCGGCATCGAACGCGACGGGGCTTAAGATAGACTACAAGCGCGCTTACTTGATGCTCAAGGCGCACGGCGGGCGGCTGTTTGTGGATGCTAGCGCGCTTATCGCGCACGAAAACGTAGATCTCGGCTTTTGCGACGGAGTGTTTTTCGGCGCGCACAAGCTTTTGGGCGGCGTGGGCGCTAGCGGGATTTTGGCGGTGCGAAAGGAGCTTTTGCGCGGCGAGGAGCCGACATTCGCGGGAGGCGGCACGATCAAATACGCGGATGCCCTAACGCAGCGCTTTATAATCGACAAGGAGCGCTTGGAGGAGGCGGGCACGCCGGGCATCATCGCGCTGGTGCGGACATACCTCGCTCTAAAGCTTCGCAAAAGCGCGGGGCTAGAGGCTATCAAATCGCGCGAAGAGGCGATTTGCAGGCGCTTCATAAGTGAAATTTCAAAAATCCCCGAGATTGAAATTTACGGCAATCTCACCGCGCCGCGCGTGCCGATCTTTGCTTTTAATATGAAAGGTCTCGGCGCAGACGCGCTAGCCGGGGTGCTCGGGCAGAAATTTGAGATCCAGACCCGCGCAGGATGCGACTGCGCCGCGCCTTACGGCTTTGATCTACTCGGTTTGCAGCCCGATACCGAAATGTCGCGCAAACCCGCTTGGGTGCGGGCTAGTTTCTCTTTCATCCACGATGAAAGCGATGTGGATTTCTTGGCGGAGGCGCTAAGACAGATCGCTCAGATCCGCGATAAAATCACCTTCGTAGCAGGCAAATACCGCTGCGGCAGCGTAAACTAGCGTCTGCGAAAATTTGCTTTAAATTTCACGGCACGGGATTTTGCGACATAAAATTTTATCGGTGAAATTTCGTAGCGTAAAATTTTATGGCTTGGAATTTTAAAGCGTAGAATTTTATGCGCGGCTCGGGCAGCAGATACTCCGTGCCGATTGGAACGCGAAATTCTTCGGCATAAAATTTCGCGGCGCGGAATTTTGAAATTTTAAATTTACGGGCCAAATTTATCGGTAGAATTTTGTTTTATGGAATTTTACGCCGTGAAATTTTAGCGGTAGAATTCCGTGCCGCGTGGGTAAATTTTAACGCCGCCAAATTTTAAAATTCCGAAATTTCAAAATTTTGTTATTCAAGTAAGCTTCGCGAATTTTGTATTTCGTGAACGCATGGAAAATTCTGCGCCGTGGAATTTGTGCCACAAAATTTTGAAATTTTACAAAGCTGAATTTTGCTCGGCAGACTTCCGCGGCGAGAAATTTTACTCCAGAGCCCGTGGCGGCGTAAATTGACGCGGCCGCGGCCATGCGAAAGCTAAATTAGGACGCGAGCGCTTGTAAATAAGAGCGCAAATTTTAAGAGGCGAAATCTACGCCGCTAAAAGGCGCAAAATTTCACCGAATTTACTCGCCGAATTCCTTCTGCAGTCTATAAACTTTATCGTAATCGACCCCCTCGATGATGCGCGGGCGCGAGGCATTGAAATCGGCGTTTATCACCGAGCGAGCGGGATCGTACTCGGGAAGCTCGGTCATTTCTAAAATTTCCGCAATCGCGTGGATGAGATCGTCGTTTAAAAACGGCCTGTCTTTGGCTGCCGCGATGCGCGCCCAAAGATCCGCGTTTTGCTCTTTAAATTTATCCGACGCCATGAAAATCAGCGGGATTTCGAGCGTGAAGCGGTTGATACCGCCGTGGATCAACTTGCCGCGGTATTGATAGAGGCTCTGGGCGTGGTCGCTGAAATAGACTATCAGCGTGTTATCGCCTGCGAAAATTTTATAAATTTCACTCAAGATAAAATCGTTGTAAGCCACGGTGTTTAGGTAGTGCGCGAGCTCTTTTTTCTGCTTTTCATCAAGCGGCTCGCGCGAGATGTCCGCGGCGCTAAATTTAGCAAAGCTTTTCGGATAGCGAAACTCGTAGCTCGGGTGCGAACCCATCAGATGAAGGATGAAAAATTTATCCTTCATCTGTGCGCTGTCCGCCTCTGCGGCAGAGCTTTCGTCCTTGCGCGCAAGAGGCGATCTTTTCGCTCCGGATTTGAAATTTTTTATACTCGGAAGCATGACCTCGTCGAGCGAGTAGGCGTATTTATAAACCGGGATTTGGTTCGTAAAGTCCGAGTGATCCGTCATCTGCGCGCTCGCGCCGCTTGCGACCGCCCACTGTCCGTAGCGCTCCTGGTTGCTGATCCAAAAGGTCTCGTAGTTTGCGAGCCGCGCGAGATTTACGATGTCGAGGTTGGCGCTCCACGGACGCTGTTTTTCGCTCTCGTAATTTCCGAAATTTAGCACGTACTTTAGCACGTCGTTGGTTTTGGCGCCCGGCGAGACGACGTCGTTAAAGGCGATTAAATTTCCGCTTCGCTCAAGCGCTTGAAAGTTCGGCGTAGTGGGCAGATAGTAGCCGTATAGGCTCATGAAATTTCGCTGCAGGCTCTCTCCGATGATGAAAACGACGTTTGAGACGCGGTTCGGCGCTGTTTTGTGCGAATGCGAGGCGTAAATGCTTTGGTATCCGGCTTGCAGCTCGCACACGCTTTTAAAATCGGCGCCGAAATAATCCTTCGTAACGAAAGCAAAATTGTAAATCGGAATTTTATTTAGCGCGATTATGACGCTGGCGCGCATTTTTGAGCTTTTGGCTACGTAGGTTTTAAATGCCGTATGTGCGGCAAAAACGAGCAAGCTAAGTAAAAAAACTAGCTTTATCGCGCGACATAGCTTCATCCGCACTCGCTCGCTCACTCTAAGCCTAAGAGCGGCGATGACGAATACCAAAAGCGCTAAAAAAGCCGCGATCAGCTTGAAATTTAAAAACGCATGCGCGAACTCGAAGGCTTCCTTAGGTGTCGTTTGCACCAGCGCGTCCAGCGTGCCGTGCGAGTAGGTAAGCTCCAAGCTAAAGATCAAAAAAATCTGAGCGATCGCGAAGATTGCGTTTAGCGCTAAGAGTGCAAAGGCGAGAATTTTATATAACCTAGCGCTGTAAAAGCTAAGCGCGTAAAGCACAAAAAAAAGTATCGTCACGCCGCAGATCGCAGACGCCGCAAAAAACAGCGCCTGCGCGGGGAGTATCTCGCCGCCGCGCGCGATAAGAAGCAACCCGAGGGCTAAATTTAATACTAAAACTAGCGCGTATGCGTTTAGCACCGCGCCGCCGAATACCAATAGGAGGCTAAATCTATCTTTTAAAAATGCGCCGATATTTTTTGCCAGGCTCATGAAATTCCTTTGATGATTGCGTTTAAAAAACGAAGATGAAAAAGACGATGCCGATTAGAATTCTATAAATTCCAAACGGGATGAAATCAAACTTCGAAACAAAGCTTAGAAATAGTTTGATCGCTGCAAGCGCCACTATAAACGCCACTGCGCCGCCTATGAGAAAGGTCGTGATATTAGCGGAGTTTTGCGCGAAGGCGTCTAAATTTTTATAGGTGTCGTAGAAAGTCGCCGCAAACATCGTAGGGACCGCGAGCAGGAAGCTAAAGCGCGCGGCTAGGTTCCTGCTTAGCCCGCACAAAAGCCCTGCGATGATGGTGGCGCCGCTGCGCGAAGTGCCCGGCACCATCGCAAAACATTGCGAAAGCCCGATGATAAAGGCCTGAGCGTATGAAATTTGATCCAGATGCTCTAGCTCGCCTTCTCTAGGGCGCGCCTTGCGAAAGAGCTCGACCGCGATAAAAATAATGCCCCAGCCGATCAGCGCGTAGGCGACGGTCTGCGGCGCGAAGAGCGATTTGATGCTTTTATAGAGCAAAAATCCGATCGCGGCGGTAGGGATGAAGCCCACGACGAGCTTGCACCAGAGTTTAAAATCGACCAAAAGCCGCTTGTAAAACATCGCCACGACCGCTAGGATCGAGCCTAGCTGGATAACGACCTCGAAGCATTTAAGCGTGTCGGTCTGCTGTAAGCCCATCAGTTTTGCGGCCAGGATCATGTGCCCGGTCGAGCTTACGGGCAGAAATTCCGTTAGCCCCTCGACGATGCCTAAAATCACGGCGTCAAATATATTCATCCATTTTTTCCTTTAAATTTGCTAAATTCTGCGTGATCGAAGCGGGTCTGTAGATCGCCTCTACCATCGCGATATAATCGGGCTTGAGGGCTAAAATTTCATCCAGATTTTCTAAGCTTATGCCGCCGATTACGGCGATTGGGAGGTTTAAAGAATTTCGCGCCTCTTGCACGAGCGCATCGGGGCAAAGCGGCGCATCAGGCTTTGTTTTGCCGCGCCTTAGCGAGCCGAAGGCTACGTAGCTAGCGCCCTGTGCTTCGGCCTTTTGCGCGCGAGCAAGACCAGCGTAGCAGCTAACGCCGATGATCTTATCCGCGCCTAAAAACTCGCGCACCTGCGCTGTCTCGCCGTCATCCTTTCCGATATGCACGCCGTGCGCGCCTAACTTTTTGGCGAGCGCCGCATCGTCGTTGATGATGAGTTTGGCACCGTAATCCTCGCAAAGACCGATGAGAGAGCGGATTAAAGCTTCATCCTGCGCGGCGAGCTTGCTGCGATACTGCACGAGCTTTACGCCGCAGCGCAAAATTTCATCTATCTGCGAAAAGATAGTTTGCGGCGGCGTTAAGACATCGTCGCTAAGCGCATAAATTTCGCTCATCTATCTTTTTTCGGCATCGGCACGCCGTTTAGAATGCAGTTGGTGATATCGTAAAATTTTGCGCTATACATTCCGCGCTTAGCCTCTTTGGCCTCCTCGGCAGCTTTTAAAAGCACCTCGCTATCGTCGTTGATCGGGATCGCGTAGCCCGCGCTTACTAGAGATAGGCGAAAGTTCCTTCTATCGTCGCTTACGTCGCAGTAAAAGATCTCTCCTGCGTGCGATCCTACCTTCACGTAATAGTTTGAACCCGGTTTTACTATGCTTTCTACCGCTTTTTCGTGATCTTTTTGGAATTTTTTAAGCTCTTTTTTATCGGTGATGCACTTGTCCGCCTCCGCGCCGATGATGCGCAGGCTCTGCATTTTGCAAGGGACGTTTTGATGCACTGCGCGAGTAAAAAGAAATATACCGTCTTGCGTCAGTCCGCGAAAGGTACCCACTACGTATCTATCGCTATCTTTGTCCTTCGCAAAAGCCTGAGTGCAGAGCAAAATTGCAAGTGCTAAAAATACCTTTTTCATGCAAATCCTTTAAGTAAGGTAGAGACCTAGCTTTTCGTGCTAGGCTCGATCGCAGCGGCGCGCAGATCGGCAAACGAAACCCTCGCGCCGCGTTAGAGTTATTTTAAATTATACTTTTCCAAAAGCTTTTCGTAGCTTCCGTCCTTTTTCATCTCCTCAAGCGCCGCGTTAAATTTAGCGAGCAGCTCGGGGTACTTGCCCTTATCGAATGCTATCGAAAAACCGTCGCTGCCGTCGGATTCTTTAAAAAACGCGACCAGCTCGTCGTTTTTCTTTAGATACTCATATCCGACCGAGGAATCCACGCAAAGCGCGTCGATCTTTTTGTTCTTCAGCGACATGACGGCCACAAAAACGTTCTCCGTAGCGCTAACTTCGGCACCTTTGATATCTCTGATCGCAAGCTCCTGAACGGTGCCTAACTGCGCGGCAAGGCGCTTGCCCTGCAGATCTGCTTTGGAATTTAACGAGCTGTCGTCCTTGCGCTTGATGTATAAATTCTCGACCGTGTAATAAGGATCGGTGAAATCGATCGCCTTTTTGCGAGCCGGCGTCGCGCTCATACCCGAAGCGATCATATCGATCTTGCCGCTTTTAATCGCAGGTATCAGCCCGTCAAAGCTCATATTTAAAATTTCATATTTTACGCCCGTGCGCTTTGCAAGCTCGGCTACCAGATCCATATCAAAGCCCGTGACTTTGGAGTTTTCATCCACGAACTCAAACGGCGGATACTCGGCATTCGTGCCTATGATAAGCGTATCTTTGGCGATGTCCTTAGCGACTAGCGAGCCGCAAAGCAAAGCGCTTGCAACTAAAAATTTAATAAATTTCTTCATCTCTTCCCCCTTTTAATGGTTTAAAATTTTATTCAAAAATTCTTTAAGCCGCGGATTTTGCGGATTTTCAAATACATTTTTAGGCGCATCATCCACAGCGATCTTGCCGCCCTCCATAAAAAAAATTCTATTTGCGACGTTGCGCGCAAAGCCCATCTCGTGCGTTACCACAAGCATCGTGATCCCCTCTTTGGCGACCTCTTTCATCAGGCTCAAAACCTCGCCGATCATCTCCGGATCCAGCGCCGACGTAGGCTCGTCAAACAAAATAACATCCGGGCTCATCGCTAGGCTTCTGGCGATCGCGATGCGCTGTTTCTGTCCGCCGCTGAGCTTGTGCGGATAGGCGTAAGCTTTGTCGCTAAGGCCTACTTTAGCTAGCAGTTCCTCGGCTTTTTGTACTGCTTCGCTTTCGGTATAGATCCCCGCCTTTATCGGCGCCAGGGTTAAATTTTGCAATACGTTTTTATTCGCAAAAAGATTGAAATGCTGAAACACCATGCTTACCTTGCGGCGGATCGCGTTAATATCGGTGTTTTTGTCCGTCACGTCCTTGCCGTCTATTTTGATCGTGCCGCTAGTAGGGGTTTCGAGCAAATTTAAGCAGCGCAAAAACGTCGATTTCCCTCCGCCGCTAGGGCCGATAATCGCTACGATATCGCCTTTATTTATCGTCTTGCTAATGCCGTCTAAAACGAGCAGCTCGTCGTAGGATTTCGTTAAATTCGAGATCTCAATCATTTCTATTTAACCTTCTCTCCAGCATTTTTACCAGAAGCGAGAAAAATTTCACGCTCGCATAGTAGATCACCGCCGCAAAAAGTATCGGCTGGACGGTATAAAGCGCCGCCTGCATACTTTTTGAAAAAAACGCAAGATCGGTAATTGCGACCAAACCTACGACCGAGGTTTCTTTAAAAAGGCTTATAAACTCATTCGCAAGCGCGGGCAGGATGTTTTTTATCGCCTGCGGAAAGACGATCTCTTTCATCGCCGTGCCGTAGCCTAGACCCATCGCGCGCGCGGCTTCCATCTGGCCGCGATCGACGCTGTTTATACCGCTGCGCACGATCTCTGCGACGTAAGCGGAGCTATTAAGCCCCAGCGCAAAGATCGCAGCTGCGATGTTATTGCTCCACGTAGCAAAAATTATAAATACGAACACCATCAGTTGGATTACGATCGGCGTGCCGCGGATCATATCGACGTATTCGTCGATGATGAGGCGTATCGGCTTGATGCCTAAAAATCTCAAAAAGGCTAAAATGAAGCCTAAGATTATGCCGATGCAGATACCGCCCGAGGTCAAGACGAGCGTGATGCCGTAGCTTTTGAGATATGAAATTTTCTGCGCCTGCGTGAGCTCGGTAGGGTAGGTGAAATACAACCCTATGCAAATTATTATTAGAAAAAACGCAATTTTAAAAATTTTCTCGTTCAACGCAGATGCCTTTTTATAAAATTTAAACGCAAAGAATACTAAAATTTCGTTAAAATTTGGCTAAATTTTGAAAGTAAAATTTTATTTGAAATAGGGTAAAATTAGCTCTTTTTTAAGGAGACAACGATGAGCTTTTGGACCTATTTCGCCATAGCGATATATTTCGGCGCGCTTATTTTTATCGGTAGGCACTATTACGACAAAAACGCCAGTCTAAGCGAGTACCTACTCGATAACCGTCGCCTAAATCCCTTCGTGACGGCACTTAGCGCAGGCGCTAGCGATATGAGCGGCTGGATGCTTTTGGGGGTGCCGGGAGCGATGTTTGCGACGGGGATTTGCAATATCTGGATCGCCCTAGGACTTTGCGTGGGCGCGTGGTGCAACTATAAATTTCTTGCCAAAAGGCTTAGAATTTACACCGAGGTAGCAAGCGACAGCGTCACGATCCCCGATTTTTTAGAAAACCGCTTCAAAGACCGCACCAAAACGCTTCGCATAATCTCCGGGCTTTTAATCATCATATTTTTTACGCTCTATGTTAGCAGTGGCATCATCGCGGGCGGCAAGACCTTTGAGAGCTTTTTCGGACTAAGCTTTACCTACGGCGCGATCGCTACGATCTTAATCGTCGTGTTTTATACCTTTTTCGGCGGATTTAAGGCTGTCGCGATCACGGACGCATTTCAGGGCGCACTGATGTTTGCGGTGCTTATTTTGATCCCTCTGTTTTCTTATCGCGCGCTGCAGATCCCTGCGGACAGCTCCTTTTTCGCGCAGGTGCGGCTATACGGCGCGAGCCATCTCGATCTATTTTACAATCAAAGTTTCTTGGGCGTTTTAGGCTTGCTTGCTTGGGGGCTCGGATACTTCGGGCAGCCGCACATCATCGTGCGCTTTATGGCGATTAGAAGCTCGCGCGAGCTTGATAGCGCGCGCCGCATCGGAATTTCGTGGATGGTGTTAGGTCTTGCGGGCGCGATGCTTAGCGGCCTGATAGGCTTTGTCTATTTTTCGCAAAAAGGCCTTAGCATAGACGATCCCGAAAAAATTTTCCTAGAGCTCGGTAAAATTTTCTTTCATCCATTTATCCTGGGCGTTATAATCTCTGCGGTGCTGGCGGCGATTATGAGCACCATCTCAAGCCAGCTTTTGGTAAGCGCGAGCGCGGTTACGAAAGATTTTATCTTCGCGTTTTATAAAAAAGAGGTAAGCGAACGCACGCAGACGCTAAGCAGCCGTATCGCCGTCGTGATCATCGCCGCGGTCGCCGCGATCTTGGCGTTTGGCTCAAACGATACGGTGCTAAACGTCGTGGGTAACGCTTGGGCGGGATTTGGCGCGAGCTTCGGCGCGGTGCTGCTTTTCAGCCTGTATTCTAAAAAAATGAGCGCGCTCTCGGCTTTGGTGGGTATGCTCGTAGGCGGTATTACGGTCATTTGCTGGATCTTATCGGGGCTTTCGGCGGTCGTTTACGAGCTACTGCCGGGCTTTTGCTTTTCGGCGCTTGCGATACTGCTCGTAAATCGCTACAACTCCGTGCTCGATAAGATGGCGGATGAGCCTAATGCCGCGCAAATTTCGCAGGAATTTGAAAAGATGAAAGAGCAGAGTTTGGGAAGCAAAAATGGCTAACGTAAAGTGCCCGCACTGCGGCTCGCAGATCGATATAGACGAGGCGCTACAGCGTGATATTAAGGCTAAATTTGAAGATGAAATTTTGCAGCAGAAGCGAAAGTGGCAGCAGCAGCAAAACGAAGCCACGCTTAAATTCGAAGCCGAGATCGCCGCTAAGCGCGAGGAGTACGCGAAGCATCTGGCGCAGCTGCAAGCGAAGGAAAACGCCTTCGAGCAGCGCGTAAAAGCGGCGACCGATTCCGCGCTAAACAGCGAGCGGGAGAAAATTCTAGCGCTTGCAAAATCTCAGATCGAGAGCGAAAACGCGGCGAAATTTGAAATTTTACAAAAGGAGTTGCAAGAAAAATCGCAAAGAATTTCCGAGCTAAATTTAATAAAGGCCGAAATGGAGGCGCAAAAGCGTAAATTTAGCGAGCTTGAAGCCGAGAATAAAGCCAAATCCGAGATCGAGCTAACCAACCGCATGAACATGGAGCGCGAGCGACTAACGAAACAAATTTCGCAGGAAAACGAGCTGAAATTCCGCCAAAAAGATGAGCAGATCCAAAGCCTAATAGGCCAAATAAACGAGCTCAAGCGCCGCTCGGAGGTGGGCTCGCAGCAGCTTCAGGGCGAGGTGCAGGAGCTCGCACTGCAGGAGTATCTACGGTTAAACTTTCCTTTGGACGAGATAGATGAGGTCAAAAAGGGCGCGCGCGGCGCAGACTGCGCGCAGACGGTGCATACGAGGGAATTTGCGGGCTGCGGTAAAATTTTATACGAGAGCAAGCGTACGAAAAGCTTCGAGCCCAAATGGATCGATAAACTCAAAGACGATATGATAGGCGAGGGCGCGCAGATCGGCGTTATCGTCACCGAGCAGATGCCGCCTCACAGCCCTAGGCTGCATCAAGCTCCGAGCGATGCTAGCATCTGGATCTGTTCGTTTGAGGAATTTAAGGGGCTTTGCGCCGTCTTGCGCGAACATGTCGTGGCGCTTGCGTTTGCCAAAAGATCGGGGCAAAATCAAGATAGCAAAACGGCGATGCTCTACGACTATCTGACCTCGCCCGAGTTTGCAAACCAGATAAAGACGATCGTCTCGGCATTCGTCGGCATGCAGGAGAGCCTAAACAAGGAGCGCAACGCGATGGAGCGCATCTGGAAACAGCGCGAAAAGCAGATCGCGCGTGCGCGAGACGGAGCGATCGCGATGCACGCAAGTATCAGAAGCATCGCCGGAAGCGGCGTAGCGCAGCTGGAGGATGTCGATGAAATTTTAAGCCTCGAGGCGATCGCGGCGGAGGGCGAAGCGAGCGCGCTTCAAGACCAAGACGGCGACGAGACGCCATAGCGGCATACGGACAGATCGCCGTCTGAACGAAAACGCAAGGCGAGCTTGCGGCGCAAGGAGTTTGCGGAGCGGAGAGCTAATATCTATTTCGCGTTCGCGTGACGCGACTTGTTAAATTTCGTCCGCCCCTGCGCTTTAATGCAGCGTAAAGTCTTGTGCAGCCGCACTTTCTATGCTTACTTACCTCAGTATCTACATAAATTTTAAGCGCAAAATGTTCTATCTCTCCGGTGCGGTATGTTTGATACTTTGCCGCGACGTGAAATTTGCCGTAAAATTTCCTTTAAATTTGCCGTGCAGAGCGCCACGGTACGTTTTAAATCGCGCCGTTAAATTTTAAAATTTCGAAATCGTTTGCTTTGATTTGTTGTTTGCTCGCTTTTAAAGAGGCGTGAAATTTTGCACAAAAGCCGTGGCGTGCCGTAGAGTTTATCGTGACATCCGATTAGCGATTAGCGCTAAATTATGATTAATTTTAACGCCGTTTTAAGATTATTTTTGTAAAATCACATTTCTTTTTCACCGCTGGCGGGCTCATAGCTCAGTTGGTTAGAGCATCCGGCTCATAACCGGATGGTCCTAGGTTCAAGTCCTAGTGAGCCCACCACTTAGGCATTTCGTTAAAATTCCAACCCCAAGCATTGCGATAATAAAACTTAAAATTCTACTAAAATTTTGATAAATCTAAAGCGCGGCGCCTCTAGCGACCGCATCGTGCAAAAGCTCGCTTCATCTTGTTTTAAGCGACCGGCCGCTTTAATCAACCCTCGCAAGCCCATCTGCGCCTAAATTTAAAGAATTTTATAAATTTGCCGCCTAGCGCCGAGATCATCGCAGCATCGTGCGACGCATACTATGGTAGCGTTTGGATGCGCTATGCGGCTCTTACGCGAAACATGGCCCAACGTGCGTCGCAAATCCTTATCATGGCGGCGCGCAGCTTCTGTATGCGGCAGGGAGTGGATTTTGGCGCAGCGCGAGACTTTATGATGCGCATCCACGCGGCGGCAAGGCGTAGAATTTTGACGCGCGATAGAGCGTTTTGCGCAGCATTCAGCGCGCAGCGAAAAGAGGGGGCGCGATAAAGATAAGCAAGGCATAGCGACGGACATGGCGTGCGCCGCATACTCTACCGCATCCCTGCGGACGGTTGGCTCGCTCGGCGCGTCGGGCGTCGGATAAATTTAGCAGCACTCGCACCTGCGCAGCAGCGAAGCAAATGCGACTTTACTCGGCGTTTATTTTACATCGCTTCCAGCGCGCCTCTGCGGATTAAATTTAGCCGCAATCTCTTTTTGCTTATGCCGCAGCGCTTAACTTTCATTTATGTCTAGTTGTAGTAAAATTACTTCAATTTTATTCAAAAAGGAGAGCGTATGTCGGAAAACCCGCCTGCAAAAAAACGCGGAATATTTGCCCTTTATTTTAATTCAAATTTACTGCTGCGCATCATGATCGCGCTTGTCGTCGGCTCGGCGTTAGGGATGATCTGTAAGCAGAATTTAGCCATAGCCGATTCATTTCTGATAAGCAGCCTGCCGCAAGCGGCACTGGACTGGCTCGGAAAAACGACGTGGATAGACTTTTTAACGCCGTTAGGGGACCTTTTCGTGCGGCTTTTAAAGATGATCATGGTGCCGATCATCATCTGCTCGCTCATCGTAGGCACGAGCAGCATCTCGCCCGCGCATTTGGGCAAGGTAGGCATCAAGGCGATCGTGTTTTATTCTTTTACGACGCTTCTTGCGATCGTCATCGGCCTGGGGTGCGCGTTTGTGTTCTCTCCGGGCAGCGGGCTTGATCTAAGCGATGCGTCAAAGGCCGTCGAAAAGGCGGCGAACGCGCCCAGCATGAGCAAAATTTTACTAAATATCATCCCTACAAATCCGTTCGATTCCATTGCTAAAGGCGAAATTTTACCGATCATCGCGTTTTGTCTATTTTTCGGCGTGGGGCTTGCGTTTTGCCGCGACAGCGACGATGCGCGCGTCAAAAGCTCCGCCGACACGGTTTATAATTTTTTCGACGGAATGAGCGAGATTATGTTTAAGGTCGTGCGCTGGGTGATGCAATACGCGCCGATCGGCGTGTTTGCGCTGATGTTCGTGGTGTTTAACAAAAGCGGCGCGGCGGCGTTTAGCTCGCTTTTAAACGTTACGATCGCCCTTTACGTAGGGCTTGCGCTCGAAGTCTTTTTGGTTTATTGCATCATCTGCATGCTGCTCGGCGTTAGTCCGATAAAATTTCTTAAAAAGGTGCGCCCGCCGATGCTTACGGCTTTCGTTACGCGCAGTTCCAACGGCACGTTGCCGATTACGATGCAAACCGCCGAAGATATGGGCATTCCGAAGTCGATCTACGGCTTCGTCTTGCCCGTGGGCGCTACTATCAATATGAACGGTACGACCGTGTATCTGGGCGTTTGCACGATTTTTATCGCCAATGCTTGCGGCATAAGCTTAAGCGGCAGCGAATACTTCACGATCATCGTCACTTCGATGCTTGCCGCGATCGGAACGGCCGGAGTGCCTGGAGCAGGCGCGCTGATGCTGCTTTTGGTACTTGAATCGATCGGCCTTAAAGTAAGCGGCAACGTCGCCATCGCATACGGCATGATCCTCGGTATCGACGCGATACTGGACATGGGGCGAACCTCGATGAACGTCACGGGCGACGTCGTGGCGTCGATCTACGTCGCAAAGAGCGAAAACGAAATGGATATGAGCAAGTGGGAGGGCTGAAATTTTAAAATTTTCGGCTCTTACGGCGAGATAAAATTTCGCAAGAGCGGTCATGTTTAAATTTTATAAATTCAAGAAAGGATGAGTTATGAAAAGAGTTGGAATTATCGGTGGAATGGGGCCTTTGGCGAGCGCGGATCTGTATCTTAAAATAATCGATGCAACCGCGGCGAAGAGCGATCAGGAAAATATCCCGCTCGTAATCGACAGCTACC
Source organism: uncultured Campylobacter sp. (assembly GCA_963545665.1). Lineage (GTDB taxonomy): Bacteria > Campylobacterota > Campylobacteria > Campylobacterales > Campylobacteraceae > Campylobacter_B. The sequence goes on from CAUUKU010000005.1 coordinate 24,209, forward strand.
CGCAGATCGAGGATCGCACGGCGTTTATCTTGGGCAAGGGCGAAAATCCGCTGCCGCGCCTGATCGAGAGCGCTAATCGCCTTAAAAATGCGAACTGCGCGGCATTTGCGATGGCTTGCAATACGGCGCATTTTTTTGCCGACGACATCGTCGCGGCGGTGGATCTGCCGATCATTCATATCGCCGAAGTCACGGTAAAATCTATCCTGCAAAACCATAAAGAGGCGCGCAAGATCGCCGTTTTGGCTACGATCGGCACGAAAAAGGCGCGAATTTACGATGAGCCGCTAAAATCCGCGGGGTTAATCAGCGTCGAGTTGGGAGAGCAGATCCAAAACACGCTGATGGACTGCATCTACAAAGGGGTCAAAGCGGGCAAAATCAATGAATACGTGGGCATTTTCGAGGATCTTTTGGGCAGGATCGACGCCGATATTTTCATCGCGGGCTGCACCGAAATACCGCTATTTTTGCCGCTAATTAAAAGCGATAAAATTTTTGTCGATCCGACGCTGGAGCTTGCCAAAGCGATCGTGGAGTTTTCGCGCTCGTAAATTTTACTAAAGCGGGCGGTGCGCGGGTGCGTAAATTTTGCTCTTTTGCTCGCGCCGCCCGTGCCGATTGATATGCCGCTTGTGCCGCGCTCGCGGAATTTACCGTGCGTCAAACGCGCGCCTCGTCTAATGAAATTTTAATTTTGCGCTAAATTATACCCGAGGCGCCGCCTTTTTCCGCGCTTGCGCGTTTGTTTGAATGGCGCGATAGCCTGAGTGAAATTTATGCATTAAGTTTTTATGCCGTGCCGTGAAATTTTACTCGGTAGCCTTTTGCGAGCCGTCGCGGCGTAGAGCCTACCGCGACGGCGAGGCCCTTGATCTATCGGGCGCACGGCGTTCCCTCTACATAATGCGGCGTAAATTTATCTAGCCCTCGACTTCCTCCTGCGCGAGGCGGCGGTATCTTCAAAATCCGCGACGTAAATTTCATCAGCGCTCCTAAATTTGCGCGCCGAAAGCAAATTTTAAGCCTAAACCCACTACTCTTATGGCTTAAATTTAGCACAAGGATTTAAGATGAAAAATTTTATACTCTCTGCGTTTATTGCGTTTGTAGTATCGGGCTGCGCGCTATTTACGTCCAACGACGCACCCGCTATGGCGGGCAATCTAAACGCCGTTAGGTCGCAAGTGATCAGTTACACCCGCGAAAACGCCGCCTCCTACGTCTATACGCTCAAAGACCTCTCTAGCGGCGAGCTTTACGTAGCGCGTGCGGGCAAATACTACGGCGCTTCGGGCGACACCGCCTACGTATCTACGAGCGCGGGCGTCGTAACGGACTTTAGGATCATCTCGCGCAAAGCGGGCGCTAGCGCTCCGAAGAGCTACGGCAGAGAAAAGATCGTTACCAAGCCGATGCGTAAAAACAACTCCATCGCCGTGCCTGATAGCGAGAGTATAAGCTTTTAGGCATGAGCTCAAATCGGTCGCGGATAGAATTTAAGCTCGGCCTGCGATCTATAAATAAAAGCGAGATGAAATTTTATTAATCTCGCTTTTTATGAATGCGATGCGCCTAAGAATTTATGCCGATCCAAGCACTGCGCCGCAAAACGTATCGTAAACGAAACGGTTTAAATTTTACAATAAAATTTTAACGTGACTTCGAGATAGAATTTTATTAGTTGCGATATGCGACCTGCTCGTATTGCGGATAAGGGGGAGAGCTATGTTGCCGTCTGTTTACCGACGCTTGCTATAATCCGCTCTATCGAAATTAGAACTCCTTTCAATAATCAGCGAGGCTTGTGTAAGTCTCGCTTTTTTTATGCCTGAAATTTTATATATTTTGGTAAATATTCGGTAACTATTTGGTAATATTACAGTAACTTTAAGCCTTGTTTAAGCATATAATTTAGTATTTTGTGCTACTATTACGCCTACAAACTTTTTAAAGGAGTTCTAAATGAAATTGCTTAAGCTAAGTTTAGCAGCTGCGATGGCTGCAGGTGCTCTTGCTACAAGTGCAAGTGCTATTCCGCTAGAGGAAGCTATTAAAGACGTGGATCTTAACGGATACGCTAGAATGCGTTATACCCATGATCATGCCAAAAACGATCAAAATGGGAATTTTAATCAAAGCAAATGGGAATTCAAATCCGAAATGGATCTCAAAGCCAAAATCGACGATAATTTCTTCGGCGTAATCGGCATTAGATATTTGGATAGAGACCTAGGCGAATCACACTCTTCTTCAAACACACAGTATCACCGCAATAGCAACGATAAAGACAAAGACAGCGATTTTGATATCGCCAAGGCTTACTTGGGATACACAGTCGGGGGTACTTCTATTACCGTCGGCCGCCAAGGCATAGGCTCATTCTTTACGGACGATATGTATGGAGACGGTATCAAGATCACTAGCAACGATATCGAGGGCCTAACTATCACCGGCTTCTGGATGGATTCTTTGGAGAACGACGGCGAGATTGCAAGCATTGATTGGAATAAAGTTAATGGCAAGCTAACTACCGATCATAACCTATACGGCGTAGGATTTATGGGCTCATACGATCCTGTATCCTTCCAGCTATGGTATAATTCCGTAGAAGACGTAGCAAATCTTTTTGCTGCGGAACTAGCTCTAGACTTTGATATCTCCGATAGTTTCAACCTTGGCGTAAAAGGCCAATATGGATTCTCTGATTTTGACGGTGACTATAAACAAGCGGGTAGCAGCGATGCTGATTTCTGGGCTGCAGAAGCAAGTGCCGGTTTCTTCGGCGTAGATTTGGCTGCAGGTTATATAAGATTTTCTACCGATAAGGCAGATACTCACTCTTTCGTATCTTTCGAGGATCAAGGTTCATTTATCAGCCCGGGAGAACAGTTGCTAGACTATACAAGCTTCAATGGTAAAAATCACTACTGGTATGTAGTAGCCGGCTATACTATCCCTGATACCGGAATAAGAATCGGTGCCGACTACCTAGACGGCAAATCTTACGGTCACGATGCATATGAAGTAGTAGGTAGAGTTTCTTATAAATATAATGAGAAACTAAGCTTTAAAACTTGGTATTCTCACTATAAGATCGACGATGAGCATGGCGCAGGCATCGATGAGAAAAACGATAGAATCAGATTTGAGGCTAAATACAGCTTCTAATTTATTTACCTTCTACGGGTAAAATTAGGGCGGAGCTTTTGCTTCGCCCTTTTTAAATTCTAATTCAAGGTCTTTTATGAAAATTTTTAAAATTTCTTTTCTAGCATGTTTTTTTGCCTTTGCCTTAAACGCCGCGGATAATGCCAATGACGAAACATACGTATTCGAAGCCAAAGGCGAGTTTGCCAAAGAGCTAAAATCGCTGATCGAAAAGCATTCTAAAGACGAAAACGTAACGGTAAATATCTATAAAAGCACTCCTGCTGCGGGCGGCAAAGCTCACGGCGGTAAAGTAAATCGAAACGTAAATTCTTTAAAAGAAAAAGGGAAGGCAATTTTTGCTGAAAAATGCGCTTCATGTCACGGCGAAAACGGACAGAAGCGAGCTTACGGCGCATCTCGCAAGATCAAAGATCTAAGCGGTAAAGAGATCGCGATCGCCTTTTCTCAATACACCACTGATCTAAGCTATGGCGGCAAGATGAAAAATATCATGCAGTCTATCGCCGCAAAGACGAGCGCGACCGAGATAGGCTACATCATCGCCTATCTAAAGGGCGATGATTCGTTCCTATACGATAGTCCGTCCGGCAAGAGCACGAATACAGAAATTTCGACCGTTCCGAGCGAGCAGGGCTCATATCTAAAATAAAGGAGCTTGCGATGAAAGTAGCGATCATTTTGGCAAACGGGTTTGAAGAGATCGAGGCGGTAAGTCTGATCGATATTTTGCGCCGCGCGGAGATCGATGCGGTATCCGTGGGGCTGGATAAAAAATGCGTCTGCGGCGCGCACGGCGTAGAGCTAATCGCCGATGAAATTTTAGACGATATGAAAGTTTCGGAATTTGATATGATCGTTTTGCCCGGCGGCTTACCCGGAGCCGAAAATTTGGCAAAGAGCGAGAGGTTGGGACGGATACTGCGCGACTTCGACGCAAACAATGCCAAAATCGGCGCGATATGCGCGGCTCCATGGGCGCTAGCTACCGCAGGGGTGCTCAAAAGCGCATATACTTGCTATCCGGGCTTTGAAAAGATCGTCGCGCACTCGGGATATACCCCGTCCGCAAACGTCGTGAAAGATCAAAACATAATGACCTCGCGCGGACCTGCTACCGCTATGGAGTTTGCGCTGCAAATCGTGCGCGAGCTAAGAGGCGATGAGGTCTACGCGAAGCTAAAAGACGATCTGCTTTTTAAATAGCCGAAGCGGCTCTTTTGAATTGCTAAGCGTAGAGAGCAGAAATACGAAACGACTGCCTGGTCGAGGTATTGCTGCGACGGACATAAAATTTACACCGACCTCCGCGCCGTCATGAGATAAAATTTAGTGCCTCACAAACTCTTTATTTGTTCAATCCATTAAATTTAAACGATAAGAATTTTGTGTTTCTTCAAGCCCTCAAGCAGGCTTTGTATCAATCGCTATATTCGCTCTTTTTAATCTTTTGAATTACATTGTGAAATTTCCCTGCTAAATTTCACGCTGAAATTTAAGCTAAAATTCCATTAAATTTGACCGTTTCTAAAGCCCGAATTTAATATAATCTCCAAATCAAAAAAGGACCAAAAATGAGCGACTACACCCACCTGCACCTTCACACCGAGTATTCGCTGCTAGACGGCGCGAATAAAGTAAGCGAGCTCGCCGAGCTTTTGCAGAGCCGCGGCACCAAGGCGTGCGCGATCACCGACCACGGCAATATGTTCGGCGCGATAGACTTCTATCAGACGATGAAAAAGCACGGCATCAAGCCGATCATCGGCATCGAGACCTATCTGCACAATCACGACGACATCGGCGATAAAAGCGACCGCCAGCGCTACCACTTGATACTGCTTGCCAAAAACGAGACGGGCTATAAAAATTTAATGTATCTTAGCTCGCGCGCGTTTTTGGACGGCTTCTACTACTACCCGAGGATCAACAAAAAAATTTTAAAAGAGCACAGCGAGGGGCTCATCTGCTCCTCGGCATGCTTAGCGGGCGAGGTGGAATTTCATCTAAATAGAAGCGAGCGAAATTTAAAGCGCGGCGCGGGCGGCTACGAAGCGGCGAAAAAAGCGGCGCTTGAGTATAAGGAAATTTTCGGCGAGGATTTTTATCTCGAGATCATGCGCCACGGCATCGGCGAGCAGTTAAACGTCGATAAGGATCTCATCCGCCTCTCGCGCGAAATCGGCGTCAAGATCATCGCCACGAACGACGCTCACTACTCGCGCAAAGACCGCGCCAAGGCCCACGACGTCTATCAGTGCATCTCGATGGGCAAGACGATCAACGACGGCGACCGCCTAAAACACGTCGTTTCGGAATTTTACGTAAAAAGCGACGAGGAGATGAGGCGGCTTTTTGCGGACATTCCCGAAGTGATCGAAAATACCGCCGAGATCGTGCAAAAGTGCAATTTGAAATTTGCCTTCGACGAGAAGGACTACGCGCCGACGCCGCCGAATTTTAAATTTACGATCGAATACGCCGATAGGCTCGGGCTTTCGCTGCCGCAGCCGGACGAACGCTACAGCTTTGCAAACGACGATTTTTTATTCGATCATCTCTGCCGCGAGGGGCTTAAAGAGCGCCTTAAATTTATCGATCCGCAGAATCATGAAATTTATCGCGAGCGCCTAGAAAAGGAGCTTGCCATCATCAAAAATATGCATTTTTCGGGCTATATGGTAATCGTGCAGGATTTCATCAACTGGGCGAAGGATCACGATATCCCCGTCGGCCCCGGTCGCGGCTCTGCGGCGGGCAGCATCTGCGCGTATGCGCTTCGCATTACCGATCTCGATCCGATCCCGTATAATCTGCTTTTCGAGCGATTTTTAAATCCGTCGCGTATCTCGATGCCCGACATCGACGTGGATTTTTGCCAGGCGCGCAGAGGCGAGGTGATCGACTACGTCATCGATCAGTACGGCAAATTTAACGTCGCGCAGGTGGCGACCTTCGGTAAGCTGCTCGCGCGCGGCGTCATCCGCGACGTGGCTCGCGTCTGCGACATGCCGCTTTCACAAGCCGATAAGATGGCGAAGCTGATCCCCGACAAGCTCGGCATCACGCTTAAGCAGGCTTACGACGCCGAGCCGAAGCTGAAAGAATTTATCGACGCAGATCCGATCGCGCAGCAGGTTTGGGAGTTTGCGCTAGATCTTGAAGGGCTAAATCGCAACGCGGGCATGCACGCCGCGGGAGTGGTGATCTCAAACGAGCCGCTGTGGAACAAAGCGCCGCTATTTAAGCAGGATAAGGGCGAGGATGCGCGCTTAGTCACGCAATACACCAAAAACTATCTCGAGGACGTCGATCTGATAAAATTTGACTTCCTGGGTCTAAAAAACCTCGATGTGATCGATAATGCTGCTAAGCTCGTAAAGCGCCGCTACGGTCGCGATATCGTCTGGGAGGAGATCGATTTCAACGACCGCAAGACCTACGAGACGATTCAAAGCGGCAATACGCTGGGGATTTTCCAAATCGAGGGCGCGGGTATGCAGGATCTGGCTATGAACCTGCGCCCCGACCGCTTCGAGGATATCATCGCGATGATCTCGCTCTACCGCCCGGGACCGATGGATCTAATCCCTGATTTTATCAGGATCAAACACGGCGAGCTAAAAGCTAGCTATATCTTCTCCGAGATAAAAGAAATTTTAGAGCCTACCTACGGTATCATCGTCTATCAAGAGCAGGTCATGCAGATCGTGCAGAAGGTGGGCGGCTTTAGCTTGGGCGATGCCGATCTGGTGCGTCGCGCGATGAGTAAGAAGGATGAGAAGAAGCTCGCTCACATGCGCGAGCAGTATCTAAGCGGCGCCAAAGAGCTGGGCTTTGACGTAGCTAAGGCGGATGAGCTATTTGATCTGATTATGAAATTTGCCTCCTACGGCTTTAACAAATCCCACGCCGCGGCGTATTCGATGATCACCTTTCAAACAGCCTATCTTAAGACCTACTATCCGGCGGAGTTTATGGCGGCGCTGCTTACTTCGGAGGAGGGCAATACCGATAAAATTTCAAAATATATCGACGAGGCTAGCCGCCTAGGTATCGGGCTTTTGCCGCCGTCGATCAATCAAAGCTTAAGAGGCTTTAGCGTCGTGGACGACGAAAATTCCAAATCGGGCACCTCGATCATCTACGGTCTCGGCGCGATCAAGGGCGTGGGCGGCGCTGCGATCGAGAATATCTTAGAGCTTCAAAGCGAGGCTAAATTTCAAAGTATCGACGATTTTGCTTCGCGCGTGGATAATTTCCGCGTCAATAAAAAGGTCATCGAGTCGCTGATCTACGCAGGCGCGATGGATTGTCTAGGCAAGAGTCGCCTGGCGATGATTCAAAATATGGAAAATATCCTAGAGGTGATGAAAAAGATCACTGAGATTAAAAAGGACGCCGAGAGCTCGCTTTTTGGCGAGGATGAGGATATGACGAGCGGCATGAGCGTAAGCTTCGTCGATACCGATAAGGAATTTCCGCAGGGCGAAATTTTAAAGTTTGAGCAGCAGACCGTGGGCGTGTATCTTTCGGGACATCCGCTGGATGATTACAAAGAGGAGATGGAGGGTATCGACTACACGCTATCCTCGGCGTTTAGCGAGATCGAGGGCGATAGCGCCGAGGTGCTTAGCGTGGGGCGGATCGAGGATCTATCCACGCGCATGACAAAAACGGGCAAAAAAATGGGGATTTTAAATGTGCTTGATCTGCACGGCAGCTTCGAGCTTGCGGTGTTCGATAACGCGCTAAAGGCGATCGAAAACTTAAGCCCGCAGGAGCGGGAGCGCCCGTACGCCTTTATGATTAAAATTTCAAAAAGCGCGGTCGGCGGCGCGGCGTATCAGCTATCGTTTCTTTCGATGATGAGCTTGCAAAACGCCCGCGATGCGAGCTTCCGTCCGCGCGCGGGGGTATTTTTGGGCGAAAATCCGCTAAGAGCCTATGCCTCAGAGCTCGGCGGCATTTCATACACCAAATCCGGCGAATTCGGCGAGCTGGTGGACGACGGGGGCGCGGGTGTTAAAATTTTATGCGTCGGCAAGATCGAAAACGTCTTTTCGCGCACGACCAAATCGGGCAAGCAGATGGCAAACGTCACGGTGCTCGATCTTTCGGGAAGCTTCGAGATGAGCGCGTTCGGCGAGGTTTACGAAGCGGTAGCATCGCTAAACGACGACGCGCTGGAGCGCCCGATGGCATTTTGGGTGCGGCTTAGCAAAAACACATCCCCTTACGGCGGCAAATATCAAATTTATCTGGATGAAATTTTGAGCCTAGATGCGGCGCGCGAGATCGAAAACTACGCGCCTGATAAAATTAGAGGCTCCAGATTCGGCTCCGAGCGCAGAAATGAGGGCGGAAACGGTTTCGGCGGCGAACGAGGCGGCGGCTACGGCGGCGGGAATTTTGCGGAGCGTAGGAGCGGGTTTGCTGCGGAGGATCCCGCTCTTAAAGCGCGCAAAGAGCGCGAGGCGCAGCGCAAAAACGCGCAGGATTTCGAGTTTGAGCTAAATTTGGGCGAGCTTAGCCGCGAAAAAATTTATAAAATTTACCACCTCGCATTTTGCGACACGGCGCTGAAAAACACCAAACGGCTGATATTGCGGATACGCAACGGCAGTGAGGTGCTAGTTTATCCGACCGAATACATCGTGAGCGATAATTTCACCGAAAAGGTGCGCGAAATCATCGCGGCGTAGGCGCGGTGCGGCTCTCTCGCCGCGCTGGATCGGTAAAATTTTATTCTTGCCCGCACTGCACGCAAGCGACTTAAGCGCGCAGAGAGCTTAGATTTTGGCCTGGCCGCGATAAAAGGTAGGATTTCAGCTTAAATTGCCCTGCGTAAAATTTACGGCACGTCGCGCAAGAGCCGCGGGGTAAATTCGCCGTTAAAAAATGCGGCGTTACGCGAGAAATAAAACTGCTTTTAAGTCTATTTAAAACCGCCGCTAAAAGCGCATAGGTTGCAAGAATGGCAAAAACCGCTAACGACCGAGTTTAGCTTATCTGCCGAGCGGCACAAATTTAGCGGTTGCAATTTTTATTTCAAGGCGTGCATCTGTGCCTTTTACGGGGCGTAGGCAAACAAAACCGCGGCGCTCAAAGCAGGCGGCGCGATTTGTCTGCCGGGCGCTTATCGCCTTACTTTAGGGCGGCAGGGTTAAATTTCATTATCTTCTCCGCCTTTAAATACTAGCTTGTTAGCAAACCCTACACCCCGTAGTTTCGGCGGCTCGGCAGACAAAATCGTAGAGTGCTCGGCTTAGCTCCGCAACTTCTGGATGTTTGAATGAGAGATTACCGGGATGCGCTACTTCGTAAGGGGCGGTATTATGCGGAGCGTAGAATAATTTCGCCTTTCCTATCAACCCTTCTTTTAAGGGGCTATCGCTGCTTTTAATAGTAGCGAGCAAACAGTCGTAAAATTCATCGGTTACCTTGAATACGCAATTGTTTTTTGAGGGTTTGACTTTATCCAAATAACAAAATGACCAAAAGCTACACATAATGATATCCGCCTTAGAGAAATCTATTCCGTCCGTTCTGTTTCTACGCTTTCGTCAAAAATAACGCAACGGGTCACGGCGGTAAAATCATCTGTTTCTTCAATGGTAAAATCCTGCCGCAGCGAGCCTGAGAAGTCGGCATAAGACAGGGAGGTATAGATGTTTTCTGTTTTGGTTATCCGCCTTGTTCCGCCGCGGGCAGGGGGGTGGTGGTGGAAACTTCTTCTATTTTCCCTATCGGCTTAATCCCGCGAAAATCCTGCAAGCCCCTCCTCGGTAAGTCCAAAAGGCGATACGCTAAGATTTTTAGTCGCCGTAAGCACATCTTGCAAAGCGGGATATTCGTCCCAACGCTTTTTGAGTTTTATCGAAATCGCCATTTTTACTTCTTTGTTAAATTTTAACTTGCGGGGAAATTATTTCTAATTTTTTATTTAGCGTCCGCGCGCTTGGCGCGAGCCGTCCCGTTTTGGCATACACCAAAAGCAAATTTATCAGTCGCGGCTTAGCCGGGCCGTTATTCGCCGCTAAATTTAACCTTTAGCAAGTCTTGGATCTTGTTCCAAGTATGCGAATAATGCCCCCTGCTTTCAAAGCCGCAGCAGCGGATTTCGCCCTCCAGTATGGGCGTTAGATCGCCGTCTGCTACGTATTTAAAATAAAATTCGCGCAAATTCGGAAAATTGGCTAAAAATTTCAAATTTTCCACGTTAAAGCGCGCGTCCAAACGCTCCAGCGACCCCAGCCGCACGCCCTGCATCGCCGCGCTATTAAGCAGCCTGCAGCGCTCAAAGCTCAGCTGTTTCAGCTTTTTTAGGCCGTTTAGCTCGCTTATATTAGTAAGCCTAGGCGCTGAAAATACGCTCAGATGCTCCAGTTCGCCGCAGCCCTTTATGCCTTCTAGGCTCGTAACCTTTGAGAAATTAAGCTCTAGCCGCTCAAGCTTTGGCGTATCGCGAAAAATACCTAGATTTTCGTGCGAGAGTTTTGAAATTTTAGCGCAGCGTAGAGTGGGCGGTAGGCGGTTAAATTTCATCTTTTTGTTTTGCGTCGCTTCAAGCGCTTCTAAATTTTTAAAACGCGAGAAATCAAGCTCGAACTCGGCGTTTTCAAAAAGGCGCAAAGCCCGCAGCGATGTGCCGTAGAGCGCCTCTGCGCCCTTTACTTCGCCGATTTCAAAATTTTCCCAGACCTCTAAAACCTCCATTTCGGGAAAGCTTTCAAACGCGCTAAAATCAAGCGAAAAAGCCGTGCTAGGATTGCCCGCGATCCTAACGGCGCGGATGCCATGCTCTTTGGCGAAGGCTATGCCCTCGGCGAGCCTGCTAGGAGGGTAGATCTCGACTCTAGCGTCTTTGCCGTTTGAGGGCATAGGAGTAAACGGATAGCATGCGCCGTAAGGCGAACCGGTATCTACGATTTTAAATTTTTTGTTCATAAAAACTCCTTGGATCGATTATTTTCGCAGCGGCGAGCTTAGATTTAAAATGGCTCCGGGCGGATTTGAAAATTTAAAGCGGTGTGGGCTTTTAAATTTACGCCGTGCAGGATAAATTTAAACGCGTGATTGCGGCGATAGTCGTCGTGCGGGTAAGATCCGCTAAAACGATTAAATTTAAAGATCGTGCGAGCAGACGCGCCTTTTAAATTTTACCGCCATGCGAAAAATAACTGTACTTTTTGTACCGCCGCCCTTAAAGTCCGTCCTCATAAGCGCGCCATTTGTCGTAAATTTAATGCGCTTTTGGGCGGCTGAATTTTAGGCGCGATAAAGAAGCAGGCTATTTTATAGCTTCTGCGAGCTTGTGCCTTAAATTTAAAATTTCATCGCGTTTTAACACGAAGCTGTTTTTGTTGGCGATGAGGTGCGCGGAGCTTTGCATTACGGTTTCTGCGGGCTGCAGCCCGTTTTGCTTCATCGTAGCGCCGGTCTCCACGACATCGACGATAGCGTCGGCAAGCCCTATGAGCGGGGCTAGCTCGATCGAGCCGTAGAGTTTGATGATATTTACGGCGACGGCCTTGGAAGCGAAGTATTCGCGAGTGATGTTGGGCATTTTCGTAGCGATCTTAAGGCTCGGAGCGCCGTAGTTTAGCTGCGTGCCCGCATGCACGCCCACGCAGACGTGGCATTTTCCGATTTTAAGATCGAGCAGGCGCAGGACGTCCGGGCGGTGCTCCTCAAGTACGTCAAGCCCCACTACGCCGATGTCTGCCGCGCCGCCCGCGACGTAGGTCGGGATGTCTTGGTTGCGGACGTAGAGGAATTTAAAATCGCCCTCTTGCATTATGAGCTTGCGATCCTCGAATGCAAAATCAAGCCCGAAGACGGTTTTAAAAATTTTAAGCGTATCGTCGGCTATGCGGCCTTTCGGTAGGGCTATGGTTATCATGCGAGCCTCTTTTTGGCTATCAGGCTTGCCATGGAGCTAAAGATGAGGTCTTTTTCGTAGATCGAGTTGCGAAAATATCGCATCAGATAGGCTCCGTCGCCGCCCGTGAAGTAAATTTTATTATTGCCCGCGATGTTTGCGATGGCAAGCACGATCGGCTTTAAAATTCCGTAATTTACGGCGTTTACGGTCTTTTGCGGTAGCGGATCCAGATCGATATTGCTAGCTAGCGAGACGTCCAGCACCGGCGCGATGCCCGCAGATGCCTTTAAAAGCGCGCTAATGCCCGGCATTATGAAGCCGCCTAGATGCGAGCCGTCAAACATCATGTCCACCGTGATCGCGCTGCCCGCATCGACTACGACGCCCGTCGTAACCGCCGAGCACGCCGCTATGCGATCGATCCCTAGCCCTCGGTAAGCGGTTTTTAGCTCAAAGTGCGGCGCCAGATCGACAAATAGGGGATTTTTCAGCTTTTTTTCCGCGCTTTCGTTTACGCTAATGAAAAAAATTCGCTCCTTCGGCTCATATCGCATAAATTCCGCTATGGGCATGCTTTGCGTTACGCCGTCTTTATAAAATTTTACTCTAGAATTTCCTACGTCACACAAAAGCATAGAGGCTAAATCCGTTTTCTTTTAAAAATTTCGCGCTTTTAGAGCACATTTGCGAGTTGTAAAACAGCACGCGCTTTTTGACGACCTTGCCTAGGCTTGCGCTAATATCGCTTGCTAGCGAGAGCAGAAATTCCGCGTCGCGCATCACAAAGCGAGATTTTGCGTCGCGCATAAATAAAAGGACGTTGTAGCTTTTCAGATCCACGCCGAAATACGCGCCGTATGAGCGCGAGCGCGTAAAGCTAGCGATGTCTAGCGTTTGGAATTTTTGAAGCAGAAGCCCTTCGCGAACGCAGAGTTTTGAAATTTTATCTAGCATCAAAATTTAAAATTTTATCGTCGTAGTAAAAGGACGTACCCGCGATAAAGGACTTGTCCTCGACCTCGTCATCTAGCTCGTAGATCGCTTGGCCTTCTAGGTTTTCATCGGTGCGGATGACGTAGCCGTTGCGCTCGATGATATACAGATAGCCGCCGCTAAGCAGCGCGCCGCTAAATTGCGCGAAGGTAAATTTACGCGATTTTAGTAAATTTAGATTGCGATCGAGTAGCTCGACCGTACCGTCTTTTAAGAATAGATAAATTTTGCCGTCTTTAAAGATCGCGTCTTTGATGTCGCGGTTGTGGGTTTTGTTGCCCGCAGGACCCACCAGCATCAGCCTAGTAGCAGTCGCGGCGTAGAGGTTGTCGCCACTGTTTTCTAGGGCTATGATGTTATTGAAAAACGGCTGGTTGCTCACGACGAAATCGCGCGCCGAGCGACCGCCTACGTGCTCGACTATACTTACTAATCCGTCGAGTGCGGGATAGGCGATCAGCTGATTGATAAACAGCGGCGGCGCTACGCGCGAATCGATCGCGAACGCATCGCCCACTCTATGATCGAGCACGATCGCTCCGGAGCTTAGCTTGATAAGCATGATCGAATCATCGCTCATCACCAAAGCTAGGTCATCGCCTCTGACGCTCGCGCTAAGAGCCTGCCTGCCGAGGTTTTTTTCAAATTTAATACTGCCTGCGCTATCCGCTACCTTCGTCGTGCCGTTTACGTCGGTGATGACGAAATTCCCGTCATATTCGCCTAAAAATTTCTCGCTTTTTAAGAGCTTTACGTTCGCAGCTAGGCCGTTTTTGGAGATAACTTGTCCGTTTTTAAGCGTCGCGCCGTCCTTGCTAACAGCTACGATTTCAGACGGCAAAGAGCCGTTAAATTTCAGATCGCCGGTGATGTTTTCGTCGCTAGGCTCGAAATACTGGCGCTTTGTCGAGCAGCCCAAAAATAAAAACGACAGCAAAAGCGTAAATATCAGCGTTTTTTTCATTATTTGTTACCTCCGTAGTGTTTTAAAGCGAGCGCGGTCTGGCGGACGGGCGAGGTTAGAGGAATTTTATCGAGCTCTGCGTGGGCCTGCTCGATCTTACCCTCTTTTAACAGCTCGTAGCCTTTAACGAGATAGTCGTAATCGGCTAGCAAGACCCCGGAGGATTTACCGTTTTGAAGCTTAATGATCTCTTTTAGCATCACGTCGATGCCCTGTGTGTCGGCAAGAGCCGCTAGCTCCTGCGCAGAGCCGTTTTGAAGCAGATAAAGAGCGTATAAATTTACGTCCTTTTGCTTTAGCTCGGCGAGTTTTGTTTCATCTTTTTTGCTAAGAAGCTCGTCGTAAAGGGCGTTAGCCTGCGCGGTGCGGCGATCGCTTATAAACTCGTTCGCATAGTATCCGACAAACACTACTATCAAAACCGCAGTCAAAAATATCAGAGGCTTTTTGTACCTTCTAACGAAAATTTCACTCTTTATAACGCTTTCTAAGAATTGCTCTTCGGTGCCGATCTCTTTTTTCACGCCTTCGATGTCGTCTTTTAAAGCCAAAATTTAGTCCTTTTTTTGAGAAAATCGGCGTAATTGTAGCATAAAAAATTTTAAATACCGCCTAAGATAAAGAATTTTTATGATATAATGTCGCATTTATCAGAAAAAGGAAAGTTATGATAATAGACGATGCCTTGCTAAGCAAGCTAGAAAGGCTATCTGCTCTTAAAATTCCGGATGAAAAACGAGAGGAATTTAAGGGTCAATTAAATAATATAGTAGATTTTGTAGAAATTTTAAACGAATTAAGCTTGGAGGGCGGCGAGGTCGCTATAACGACGCTGAAGGGCGGAACTCCGTTTCGCAAAGACGTGCCGCGCAAAAGCGACGTAGGCGCCGACATCTTAAAACACGCGCCTTCGAGCGAAGGCAGTTACTTCGTAGTCCCAAAAATCATAGACTGAAAGGAATTTTATGGAAGAGCCTCAAAGAAATTTAGTAGATATCGAAACTCTACTTAAAACGGTCGTTTTTAATAAAGCGAGCGACCTTCACTTGGTTTCGCGTTCGGCACCTCAGATCCGTATAGACGGAGTTTTGCGTCCTTTGGCGATGGACCAGCTAAAGGGCACGGACATCGAATATATATGCTACGCGCTCATCACCGATGCGCAAAAAAGCGTACTTGAGGAAAATAAAGAGCTCGACTTCGCGATCGAGCTTCCTAATATCGGGCGCTTCCGCGGAAATTACTACTACACGATGAACGGCGATCTGGCCGCGGCGTTTCGTATCATTCCGATCGACATCCCGAGCCTGGACGATCTTAAGGCGCCTAGCATCTTTAAA
Source organism: uncultured Campylobacter sp. (assembly GCA_963545665.1). GTDB lineage: Bacteria > Campylobacterota > Campylobacteria > Campylobacterales > Campylobacteraceae > Campylobacter_B. Next base: position 39,564 of record CAUUKU010000005.1, read on the forward strand.
GAGGTCGTAAAGCGCGAGAAGGGCATGATCTTGGTTACCGGACCTACGGGTAGCGGTAAATCCACGACGCTTGCCGCGATGCTAAACGAGATCAACGAAAAAGAGCGCAAGCACATCATCACCGTCGAAGATCCAGTCGAGTTCGTCCATACGAATAAAAAAGCTCTTTTTTCGCACAGAAACATCGGCACGGACACCCACTCCTACGCGCAAGCGCTTAAATTTTCGCTTCGTGAAGACCCGGATATCATCCTCGTGGGCGAGATGCGCGATAGAGAGACGATTTCGATCGCGATCACCGCAGCTGAGACCGGCCACTTGGTCTTCGGTACGCTGCATACGAACTCAGCGATGCAGACGATCAACCGTATCATCGATAGCTTCGACGGCGGCGAGCAGCTTCAGGTGCGAAATATGCTCTCCGTATCGCTTACGGCGGTCATTTCGCAGAGCTTGCTTCCGCGCCTCGGCGGCGGACGTATCGCGATACATGAAATTTTAATCAACAACAACGCCGTTGCGAACCTTATCCGCGAAAACAAAGTGCATCAAATTTACTCGCAAATGCAGTTAAATCAGCAATCCACCGGAATGGTCACTCAGACGCAAGCGCTCGTTAAGGCGATTAGATCGAATTTAGTCGCGAAAGACACCGCGCTTCGCTACTCTACGAATTTACAAGAGCTCATCGGCGTAGTGGGTGCTTGATGGAGGGCGTTAATTGGTTTGACGTCGGCTGTTTGGTGCTCGTAGTGCTCTTCGGACTGCGCGGCATCACTAACGGCATCATCAAAGAAATTTTTGGAATTTTAGGGCTTATCGGCGGGCTGTTCGCCGCGATGCGCTATAAAACTATGGCGGGCGAGTGGATAGCGGCAAAGATCCCTGCTTTGCAAAACACGAATAGCGTACTCTCGGGCGACACCACGCAGGTTATCATCGGCTTTATAGCCGTGCTGTTCGGCGTATGGATAGTCTGTCTGGTTATAGGCGAAATCATCTCGAAATTTTTCAAATGGAGCGGGCTTGGATTTGTCGATAAGATCGGCGGTTTCGTTTTCAGCGTGAGTAAAATTTTCTTGATATTCGCCGTCATCGTTACGCTCGCAAGCGGCCCGATCTCTAAGAACGAGCAGACCAAAAAGTATTTTGAGAGCAGCAAAACCGCGCCGATATTTTTAAAGATCGGAAATTGGATATTGGATCTTAAAGACGATCCGAAAGTGAAGCAAAACCTAGATGCCATCGGCTCGAAGGCGAGTGAAATTTTATCTTCAGGCGAGAAAAATTCCACCGCGACTAAGAGCGAAGGGCAAGATCAAAACGTCGCTTCCGGCGACGGTAACGCTACTATCGATTCTAATTCTACAGAAAGGACGAAACTATGAATGCGAAAATCGAAAATTTGGAGTTTGACGCTCTAATCATCGAATTTAAAAAGGCGCTTGCCTCTAGCGGTCTAAAATACACCAAGCAGCGCGAGGTTTTGCTACGCACGCTTTACAATAACCACAAGCACTTCACGCCCGAGGCGCTTCACAACGAGATTAAAGCGAAATTTCCCGAGCTAAACGTAGGCATAGCGACCGTCTATCGTACTTTAAATTTACTTGAAGATTCGGGCATGGCGACGTCAATCTCCTTCGGCGCGCAGGGTAAGAAATTTGAACTTGCGAATAAGCCTCACCACGACCATCTCATCTGCAAAAGCTGCAACAAGATCATAGAATTTCAAGATGCTACTATCGAACGCAAACAGCTTGCCGTTGCCAAAGAGCACGGATTTGCGCTTACGGGACACATGATGCAACTGTATGGAATTTGCCCGGAATGCGCGGTGAAAAGGAAGTAGATTGTTTGATAGCCAGCTAGAAATCCAAAGGATAGACAAAGCGTCGGAACTTCGGAATTTAGGGGCCAATCCCTATCCGCATTTTTTAAAAAAAGATATGAGCATAGCCGAATTTAGAGAAAAATTCGGCTATATAAAAAACACCGAGGATAAAAAAGCGAGCGAGGAGGTAAGTCTTGCCGGGCGCATCAAGCTCAAGCGCGTCGCGGGCAAATCCACTTTCGCCAATATAGAAGATCAAAGCGGCAATATTCAAATTTATTACTCGCGCGACAGTATCGGTGAGGAGGATTACGCTAAGTTTAAGAAAAATCTCGAAGCGGGCGATATAATTTTGGTGCGCGGATACGCTTTTGTCACGCAGACGGGCGAGTTTTCGATCCACGCTAGCAAAATAACGCTCGCGTCTAAGGCGATCTCGCCGCTTCCAGAGAAATTTCACGGTCTAACCGACATCGAGATGCGCTACCGCCAAAGATACCTAGATATGATAATGAACCCCGAGATCCGCGAGGATTTTATTAAGCGCTCGATTATCGTTAGCGAGATCCGCAGCTTTTTTGAAAAGCACGGATTTTTGGAAGTCGAAACGCCGATGATGCACCCTATCGCAGGCGGCGCGAACGCTAAGCCCTTCATCACGCACCACAACGCCCTAGACGTCGATCGCTACTTGCGTATCGCGCCGGAGCTGTATCTAAAGCGCCTCGTCGTAGGCGGCATGGAGGCGGTCTTTGAGATCAACCGAAACTTCCGCAACGAGGGTATGGATCTGACGCACAATCCGGAATTTACCAGCATAGAATTCTACTGGGCGTGGCATGATTATAACGACGCGATGAACCTAACCGAGGAGCTGTTTAAAGCGCTATTTAAGAGGCTCGGGCTGGGCGAAATTTTAACCTACGATGAGCGCGAGATCGATTTTTCAAAGCCTTTTGCGCGCATAAAGTATCTCGACGCGCTTACGCAGATAGGCGGCATCGAGCCACAGATCGTAAATGATCGCGACAAGATCATCGCAAAGCTCAAAGCCGATAAATTTGAAGTCAATGAAAAGCTCGATCTGGGCCACCTGCAGAGCGAACTTTTTGATAATTACGTAGAAGCTAAACTCATAAATCCGACCTTCATCGTGGATTTTCCGATCTCGATCAGCCCGCTTTCGCGCAGAAGCGACGAAAATCCGCAGATAGCCGAGAGATTTGAGCTCTACATCGCGGGCAAGGAGCTAGCCAATGCCTTTAACGAGCTGAATGATCCGCTCGATCAATACGCCAGATTTAAGGCGCAAATCGACGCTAAAAATGCAGGCGACGACGAAGCTCACGAGATGGACGAGGATTACGTCCGCGCGCTTAGCTACGCGATGCCGCCGACTACCGGCTGGGGGCTTGGAATCGATCGCTTGGCGATGATTTTGCTGAATAAAAAATCGATCCGCGACGTGATTTTGTTCCCTGCGATGAGGCCGCTAAATTTAGAGAAGGAGTGAACGTGTCAAATTTAGAAAAATTCGATAATGAAATTTTTAGTTTAACCAATAAAGAGCTTGCTCGTCAGTGCGATTATTTGGAGATGATCGCGAGCGAAAATTTTACCTATCCCGAGGTGATGGAGGCGATGGGTTCGGTGCTAACGAACAAATACGCCGAGGGCTATCCTAGCAAGCGCTACTACGGCGGCTGCGAGTTCGTAGACGAGATCGAGCAGATCGCGATCGATCGCTGCAAAAAGCTCTTCGGCTGTGAGTTTGCAAACGTCCAGCCAAACAGCGGCAGCCAAGCCAACCAAGGCGTCTATGCCGCATTTTTGAAACCTGGCGATAAAATTTTAGGCATGGCGCTTAGCCACGGCGGGCATTTGACGCACGGCGCGAAGGTCTCAAGCAGCGGAAAGATGTATGAGAGCTTCGAATACGGCGTGGAGCTTGACGGCCGCATAAACTACGATAAAGTGCTTGAGATCGCTCAGATCGTAAAGCCGAAGATGATCGTTTGCGGCGCGAGTGCCTATACGCGCGAGATAGATTTTGCTAAATTTAGACAGATCGCTGATAGCGTGGGAGCTTTTCTTTTCGCCGACGTAGCGCACGTCGCGGGGCTCGTCGTCGCGGGCGAACACGCTAATCCGTTTCCGCACTGCCACGTCGTAAGCTCGACCACGCATAAAACGCTTCGCGGTCCGCGCGGCGGCATCATAATGACTAACGACGAGGAATTTGCTAAAAAGATCAACTCGGCGATCTTTCCGGGTATTCAAGGCGGCCCGCTAATGCACGTCATCGCTGCTAAGGCGGTCGGCTTTAAACACAATCTAAGCCCGGAGTGGAAGCTCTATGCCAAGCAGGTCAAAGCAAACGCTAGAGTTTTGGGCGAAACGCTGGTTGGGCGCGGCTTTGATCTAGTAAGCGGCGGCACCGATAACCATCTGATTTTGATGAGCTTTTTAAATAGAGATTTCAGCGGCAAGGACGCTAGCGCCGCGCTTGAAAACGCAGGCATTACGACGAATAAAAACACCGTGCCCGGCGAGACGCGCAGCCCATTCGTCACCAGCGGTATCCGCGTCGGCAGCCCCGCACTTACCGCGCGCGGCATGAAAGAGAAAGAATTTGAGTTTATCGGAAATAAAATCGCCGACGTGCTAAGCGACATCTCAAATTCCAAGCTTCAGGCGCAGGTCAAAGAGGAAGTGCGGGATTTGGCGCACCGCTTTATCATCTACGACCGCGCGATGTATTAAATTTAATAAATTCGGGTAAGCTTACCCGAATTATCTATTTTAAGAATTTACGCGATGAAATTTTAAAATAGATAATCTTAGGAGATAACATGAACGATAAAAATTTCGATATGAGCAGTATAGACGATATAGTGATAAACAGCGGCAACGTCGATAAGAACGCAAATTTAAAAAAGGGTCTTACGGTAGCTGCCGGGGTAGTGGTTTTATTTTTAATCATACTCATCATAATGAAGATCATCAATAAAGACGATATCGACACTAGTACCGGTCTTACTATGCCTAGCGAAGAGGAGCTTGCTAAGGCCGAGCAGAAACAAGAAGCGCCGATCCAAAAACCGGAAATCAAACCTGAACCCGCCGCTTCGGAGCCTAAGCCTATAGAGGTCCGCTCGGAGCCAAAACCCGAGCCTTTCGGCGAGCCTACCAGAGTGGAGATCAAAACCCAAGAGCCTCCTAAAACCGAGACTCAGGTCGCTATAAATACACAGCCCGCCGAGCAGAAGGTCGAGATAAAAAGGCCAGAAGTAAAAGATGAGCCTAAAAAATCCGAGATCAAAGTAGAGAGCAAAAAGATCGAGCCGAAAGACGAGACTAAAAAGCCCGATAAAGCCGAGGTAAAAAAGGCCGAAGCGAAAAAAGAGCCCGCCGTCAAAGAGGAGCCTAAAAAAGAGGCGCTTAAAACCGAAGTCAGAAATATAGAAAAACCGAAAAAAGATGAGCAAAAGCTTGCAAAAGCCGAAACTAAAAAAGAGCCTGCAAAAACGGAGAGCAAAAAAGAGCCAGCTAAGAGCGAGGCTACAAAATCCGAGCCTAAAGAGGACGGCGTAAAAGCAGGCGTCGCGGCGAAGAGCACCAGCACCAGCGTGGCAAACGGCAGCTATGTGCAGGTCTTTGCTTCAAATGCTTATGATCCAAACGGCGCTGATACGAAAAAAATCACCAAAAAAGGCTACAGCCCGATCGCGCTGCAAACTCACGTCGGCAGCAAGAGCGTGACTAAAATTTTAGTCGGGCCTTTCGAGGGCGAGGCGCTGCAAAAGGCGCTTAGCGATATGCGCAGTATCAACGGCGGCGCGTATATCTACCGAGTGAAATAGTGCAGAGGTTCGCGGTCTTCGGCAACCCGATCGCGCACTCCCTCTCGCCTCTACTTCATAATTACGCTATAAAATTTCTAGCCCTAGACGCCTACTATGGGCGAGTTTTGCTGCAGCGCGGCGAGGAACTACGCGCCAAATTTGAAGCCCTAGAGCTTTGCGGCGCGAACGTAACCGTGCCTTTTAAGCTTGACGCGCTCAAAGCCTGCGACGTCCTAAGCGACACGGCTAAGCAGATCGGCTCGGTAAATACTCTCGTGCTAAAAGGCGGCGCGCTACACGGCTTCAATACCGACGCGCAAGGTTTTTTCCGCGCGGTATCGGGTTTTGGCAAAATTCGTAACGCACTTGTTTTAGGCGCGGGCGGCACGAGCAGGGCAGTCGGATACGCACTGCAAAAAAACGGCGTGAAATTCGACATCCTAAACCGCAGCACGAAGAATTTCGATTTCGGCTGCGAGGAATTTTTTACCTACGAAAATTTCAAATTTAAAAGCTATGATTTGATCGCGGATACTACCGGCGCGGGGCTTAGAGATGACGCGTTACCCGCGCCCGATGGGATAATAGATGAAATTTTATCCCGCGCGAAGTTTGCGTTTGATGCGGTCTATGGCAGGCAGACTGCCTTTTTGCGGGCCGCGCGCACGAAAAGTTTGGCCTGCAAGGACGGCAAGGAGATGCTGATAAATCAAGGCGCGCTTGCTTTCAATCTCTTTTTCGGCGAAAAATTTAACATCCAAGAGATCGCCGTGCTTATGGGGCGCGCCGCCGCCCTACGCTAAGTAAGCCGCGCATTAAATTCTGCGCGCCGCAGGGAGGTTGGAATTTAATGCGTCGCTAATAGGGCTAAGCGGGCGCAACGGTTTAAATTTTAGCTCGCAAGCTGATTTAAAATTTGCGCACGCTTTAGGCGGGTCGCAATTCTGCCGCGCCGCCGCATCGGTTTAAGCCTAAAAAGTAGCGGCGCCTTCTAAAACAGCGCCCAAGTAGCGCTTGCTGCCGCATCCGTTTTACATATCACTTTATGGCGCGCCTCAGCGCTCAATTTGCCGTTATTTCTGCCCGCACTGCTTATTAGAATTCTAACTGCGGTTGCGATTTGCCGCGTACTTTTGCACATTTCGGGCGGCGCTTGCGCAGAGCGACATCGCGTTTGGTTGCGATTTACCGCGCCGCTTACGAGGCTAGCGTAAATTTTAGGCGCAGCACATACGGCGCGACCGCCGAGCCGCTCGCGCAAATTCTAATCCAAAGCCGCGCCTCATATTAAAATTTCACGATGCGACGCCGCTCTGCCGCCGCTCGTATAAAATCCTCGCAGCACCGTTTAGGCGTTTTATCGCGGCCGAGGGTCCATTCATCGCTCGGGCGCCAGATCATCGCCGCGCCTTGATCTTAATAGCGGCGCTAACTTGTCGCAAGAGCGCATACGGGCATATCCGCTTCGCATCGATTTTATTTGCTTCTGCTTTTACATCAAGCATAAAATTTGTGCGGCTCGGCACGGCTTGCGATTTGGCCGCTGTCGCGAGTCGCGCGGCGCGTAAAATTTATACAAAATATCCGCAAAGCGCTGTTTGTCGAGGCGCAAAAATTTCAATATAAATTTTTATATTAAGCGATCCGCAAAAAAGTACGCGGCGGCAAGCGCCGTTTGGCGCTGTTTTAAAAAAACACCGCTTTTTAAGCTTAAAACGGGCGGGTAGGACGGCGCCCCGCAGTCTTTCTTGATCGCCTGCTAAGAAGCGTCGCGAGCGCCTAATTTAAAAAGGCGAAAAGAGCTCGCAGATCCACGATGCTCGGCTCACGGCAGTTTATTTAAGCGCGGCGAGATAATTTTAAGCAGCTTAAATTTTATGTAAAAAAGGGTAAAATA